>JAJFGM010000293.1 GCA_021776145.1 Kiloniellaceae bacterium
GTCGACGAGCTCACGAAAATGGGCCTGGCGATCGGCGTTGGATATTTCCCAAGCTGCACGGCTAAAAGCGCTAGCCCCTTATGCAAACGACTCTATGCAAAAGTCAGTGCCGCCTGCCTCACGAAGGCCGGGGGCAAGCCGGAAGCAGAGCGCAAAACCGCGGAAGAGAACTGCGCAGCGGTGGTTACCACGTACGTGGATGCGTTTTCGTATGAAACTGGAGCCTTCGTGCGCTGGCTATGCATCGCGATCCTTACGGGTCTGTTGATCGGGATCGGCGGGCCCTTCTGGTTTGATCTCTACAGCGGTCTATCACGCTGGGTAGGCGTCCTGCGCGGCGAGAAAGGCCAGGCTGGAGGCGCAACGGCGCAGGACAATGGCGATGGCTCGGATGGCGCAGACGGTGCCGCAATCGACACCAAGGCTCTCGCCCAATCCTTCAACAAGGAAATTGAGGCGCAAAATATCCTCGGCGTCACCCAATAGCTCGCGACGAAGGGAGAAAACAATGAAGCATCCAATTCCTATCGTGCAACGGCGTATGAAGACGGGGGCACGGATCATCGCGCTAACTCTTGCGACCATGGCGGCAAGCGGTTGCAGCGCGCTCTACTTCCACAGCGACGCATTGGAAGGCCTGGCAAAAGAAGCGCGGACCGAGCTGCAAGGGGTCTTCGGCAAGAACCTCGCGGGCGATCTCTCCGACCAGATCAAGGCGGATCAAGGCTTTGCCCTCGATTTGATTCGTTCGCTGAGCGAGATCAGCAACGATACGCAGCTCAACGCGCTACTGTCCCAGAAATGGGGCAAATTGCTGGTGACGGCAGGGGAGAGACTTGAGGGCGCCGAAAAGCTGGCGAAAGGCGCGACTAAAAAACTCGAGACCATCAATAAAAATCTTGCGCGGCAAGTGGAGATACTGACCGGTGCCGAAGAACATTCGATCATCGCCGCGCATGCCCTACAAGAGGCAGTCTGCTATCGCGAACGTTATGCGGAAACACAGAGCCTAATCGCGGGCATTGTCGGAGCGCAGTTCAAACAGGCCGACGGCGGTGGCCTTGACGCGGTTAACGATCTATTCAAAAAACCGTTTTCGGCACCCGAAGAAGTGAAAACAGGTAGTTGTAAGGACGCGGGAACAGTTGGAGAGCTGCTCGGCCTGGAGGCGCCAGCCGAGATCACCAAAGCGATTGGTGACAAGGATCGTATTGCGCTTGTCGAAGCCATCTTCAAGAACCTCGACACCCTGCCGAAACTCGGTGAGGACACAAAGCTCGCGCTTCGCTCGCCCGGTCTATCGGCCACCATTCTGGGTCTTGCCTTCGATGTCGCGAGTGCGGCGGAGCTCCGGTTCAAGGCCGAGGTTGACCACTGGAGAGCGTTAAAAAGGCTCCGCGAGGCGCAGTTCGCCTTTGCCGGAGATTGGGAGATTCGTCTTCGCCGGACGCTAGAGGTGACGGGCAGTTCCTCCAATCTGAACGCTCTTCTGCTGAATCCGGACCTGCGTGTTCCGAACTTCGGCGATCTGACTGTAGGAGACGGCCTGCGGGAGCTGGCCGTGGTCTTCCTCGACGCACGGCGCACCTTTCTCTCTGCGTCTCCTGTTACTGACAGGATCCGCCAACAGCACAAGCGAGCGCGTCAGAACCTAAGTAGCGCGCTGGCCGCAGCGGCGGAAAGTTACGAAATCCTCTTCGTGATGGAGATTGCGTCGAGCGAGTTCGAAACGCGCGCCACAACAATGGAGACAGCCCGGCAGGCGGTCCTGGCTGAAGCCGCCCTCAAGGAGCGTGAAGCGGTTCTCAGTCGGGGTTTCGAAGGCCTCGTCGCCTTCCATGAAAGCGGCATTAATGCCGAAGACATTCGCGGCCTGATCGGCCTCGCCCAGTTCGCCGGCCTGCTGGCCATCGCAGAAGGAAACTGACCAATGAAAACCCAGCGATATGTACCCCTGTCTTGTCTATTGGCTGCCGCCGTCCTGACATCCGCCTGCGCGGCGCAGCGTCAAGCGGGTGAGTTCAGTGGTGAGCTGCTGGCCCAGACCATCGCCTATGAAAACCAACTCGTCGACTTGGCGCGTGGAACGCAATCCCATGGCACAGAAATTCGCAAATGGGCCGCGACACATTCGGTCAATGCCTATCGGACGAACTCGGAGAGTGCCGTAAAAGCACAGGCCGAAGATGCCGTTGAGCGGATCAAGCCGACGGGCCTTACGGCAAGCGACATTCGCACCTTCGTTGCCGCCTATCACGAGAATACCAAAGCAAATGTGGCGAAGGTAAATGATAAATTGGAAGAGATCGGCAGTCGCACAAAAAAGACGTTGTCGGCGCTGAAGCGGGAAATCAAACCGCTCGCGGTCGCGCGGGCAAAGCTCGAAAAACTACAGCGCGGCCCTTCCTTCTCCGACTACATCGCCACGCTTCGGCCAATCCTCGATGAGTTCAAGGCGCAATTCTGAATCACGACATATGGGAGTAGCAAACGATGGATAGCAACGAAGTCATCTTGTCTCTGAACGACGCGATCGAGAAGCTGACGTTGGCAATTCGGATACTTGAGCAAAAGAGAGACAATATCGACGGCACGAGTGACGACGCTAACGATCAGTTCCTCGTGGTCACGGCCGAGATTGATCGTTTGAACGCGAAGCTTCGAAATCTCGACTTGCAGCGAATCCAGCGCAAGAGGGCGCGCAGTCTGGGACAGGCGGTAACGCGCCTGAGTGACGCGGCGCGTAAAAGGCTTGAAGACGGTCTAAGGGCTCTGGATGTGAGTGTCGCCGCGGTCGCCGATTTTCGGTCGGCGCTCGATCTTGCATCCGAAATCGCGGACGCCGCCGACGAAGTCTCGGGTGCGGTGGGCTAGGCGGAGAGTGCCCGCAGGTACAAATGATGTCCTCCCACTGGGGACTGCCAGTTTCCTGATGAACTGAACCATTGGCAGTCCCCACCCCTTTTTCGACGCGGGGCAGGACACTCGACTGCATTGAATGGTTGGAGAAAGAAAATGGATACCATCGGACATAGAGGAAACAGAATCGACATTGAGAGCGACGGCAATCTCGACATTCGGATCAACGACGTTTCGATCGAAGCCGAGGGCAACGAAGAGCGAACCCGATTTGCGACGCCGATGGCATTTGGCGAATTCGATTCGCCGGGTGAGTTGGCGCGTGCCGTCGTCGACACGCAGACCGCGCTCGAGGAGCCGCACCTCGAACTTGACGATGTGACCGACTCCGAAGAGTTGCCGCGCCTTGATGTCCGCCGCAATGTCGCCGATCTTGCCGCTGAAGAGCGGAACCGCTTTCGCGACGCCGTCTTCTTGTTGAAGGAACGGGGCGAGTACGACAAGTACATTAAGTTTCACGGGTTCACGACCAACCTGGGTCACTCCGGGCCGGCATTCTATCCCTGGCACAGGGTGTTTCTGCGGAAGTTCGAGCGAGAGCTGCAGGCCACCAGTCTGGAGAACGTGGACATCACCCTGCCGTATTGGGACTACACCTCGGCCAATGTGGACGAACACGACGTCTCGAAGATTTGGCGCGAGGATTTTTTTGGTCTGAACGGTTATGTCCGGCTCACCTGGATAGGCGAAGACGGCGAAGAAAAGACGTGGATCCTGCCCGGATACCGGGCCACTGATGTCGACGTCGAGGAACGCGAAGGCATCCGACGGAACGAATTTTCCCTGACGTCCCGTTTCGTCGCGCCGACGGTATTCAACGACGCGTTGCGCCTGCGGGATTTCCGGCTGTTTGCGCGCGAATTCGAAGGGCGCCCGCATAGCGGGGCTCATGTCGTGCTCGGTGTCGGCAACGGGAATGACCAAGGCCCTCCGGGCGGCTTCGCGACGGCTGTCAACGATCCGTTCTTCCTGCTGCTGCACTGCAATATCGATCGCATGTGGGCCAAGTGGCAGCAACTGATGCGGGATAAGTGGCTCGCCGATAATCCCGACATGTCCTATCCGGT
Source organism: Kiloniellaceae bacterium (assembly GCA_021776145.1). Lineage (GTDB taxonomy): Bacteria > Pseudomonadota > Alphaproteobacteria > Kiloniellales > Kiloniellaceae > JAJFGM01. The sequence continues at coordinate 3,987 of JAJFGM010000293.1, forward strand.
GACTCAACTGGCGGAAGACTACTATTGGGACAAGTCCGATCGTGCGCATACGGCACCGCATTCGATACATGCGCCTCGTGCCAAGGAGGACCGGCACAATCTGACCGATGCCTTGTGGCCGTGGGATGCGTCGCGATCGCACTCGGACCGTTCGGACTCGCAGTTTGTCGACGCGGCCGACAGAGAGATTATCCGGCCACTCGACAGGCTCAATCATCACGACCTTGGCTACACATATGACAACCTGAACCCGACGGGATTCTAGGCCTGACGACGGCCCGGTGCCCATGTTCGTTGGCCCCTTCGGGGAAGCGGACGCATACCAGCGAACCAAACTGACTTATCAACAAGGAGATGAAAGATGCGCGTTTTTTCAGTGGAAGACATATCCTTGACGATTCTGAAATCTAATCCGCCAAAGCTGTCCATTGTTGCAAAAGGCAAGGTGACGTCGACCGGATGGCGTAACGCGGAACTCGTTCCGCTCGAGAAGAAACTATCCCCCGACGGCATTTTGGATGTTGAGTTCGTCGCTGATCCTCCCGACGGCATTGCCTTGACAGTCATGACCGACACTGTCGCGGATATGATCTGGGAGGACGATGTCGAACGGCTGATCGGGGTTCGCGTGGTCGCTCGCACGAACGAAAAGACGGAGTTGTTGGCGCAACTTCCTGACGTGACGACCTTCGCCCTCGGTGAAGAAGCCGGTACGGGCTTTACCACACTCGCGCTTGGCGAGGAGAGCGGTGCGCTGAAAATTCCCCAGTTCGAGAAATGGCCTATGGGAGAGACGCGGCCATGGACGGATATTCACAAGCCGTTCATGCGTGAAAAGCAGCCGTTCGGTGAAGATTTCGAACGGATCGAGGCGCTGGTTCGGCCTCGTGATCCCTTTGGGGGACGGTGAGCGAAATGCGAGCGACCGACCTCTTGATTGTCGGTGGGGTGAAGGATCCTAACATCGGTGTCCTTTCGGCGGCCGCGCACAAGATGGATTGCGCGGCCGTGACTCTCACTTTTGGGGATAACGCGGAGCCCGGTATCAACTGGGACCTCGAAGCGGGTCGATTGTACCTCGATGGCCAATCGCTTGCGCCCCGAGCTGCCTTTCTCCGTCAGGACGTCTTTTCATATAGAGATTCGATGCAGCCGGACCGTCTGGACAAGGGACTGGCGTGGCATTCCGCCATAACTGGAGCTTGTTTCTCTGACGACGACATACGTGTGTTCAACCGTCAGATGGATTGGCGGACCTCAAGCAAACCAATCATGCTCAAGCTGGCCCGCCAGCATGGGCTGCCGATACCGGAAACCGTCGTGTCGAATTGCGAGGACATCATTGCCTCGCTGCATAGACGTGCGCCGAGGATCGCTAAACCGGTTGCTGGAGGCGCATATTGTCGGGATCTGGATGCAATTCTTAAGTCACCACCGTGGCGCAATGGCGTGGCGCCGGTGCCGGCAATTGTTCAGGACCGCTTGGATTACCCCGAATACCGGGTTTATGTGGTCGGTGAGCGCCTCATGGTATTCGAGGTCCTGTCGGACGTCATCGACTATCGCACGGACCGGCGAAGCCGTATCAGAAGCGTTCCAACCGATGAGTTACCGGCAGCCGTGAGAACGGGGCTGCTTTCCCTGACACGGGCTGTAGGCATTGACTTCGGTGCCGCCGACTTCAAGACCAGGAAATCCTCCGGAGAGATCTGCTTCCTCGAACTGAACAATCAACCAATGTTTGCTTCCCATGATCATGCCTGCGACGGGGCATTGGCCAACTCTATAGTTGAGACGCTTCTGGCCTGATTCCAGTTTGCGCGTGCCAGAGCATCTTCCTGTGTTTCCGCTGCAGATTTCTCACAGGATCGTTCAATAATGAATCCGACGCCGCGGGGTGGTGCAACAAGCTTGCGCAGCTACTTGCGTGACGACTCGCCGAAAAACTCCGGCAGTGCCTTGGCCAGGTTGTCCCGGATCCGTTGCTTGATCGGGCGCCCCTCGGCGGCACGCTGAAAGACTAGGCCGGTGATGGTTTCGTAGAGCGCGATGTACTTCTCGCTGAACTCGCGCAGCGTCGCGGCGGGGATCTCCGGGATAGGATCCCTGTAGGGGTCGCAGCGCGACGAGATCCACAGGCGCAGAAACTCCTTGTCCAGGCTATCCGGTTCCTCGCCGCGTTGCAGACGTTCGGCGTAGCTGGCGGCGATCCAATAGCGGCTGGAGTCCGGTGTATGGATCTCGTCGGCGAGGGTGATGCGGCCTTCGCCGTCGAGGCCGAACTCATATTTGGTGTCGACCAGGATGAGGCCATTGCCGGCGGCGATCTCGCGGCCACGGGCGAAGAGCGCCAGCGAGGTGTCCGCCAGGTCGCGCCACAGCGCCTCCGACAAAAGGCCGCTTTCGACGATCCGCGCCGCCGTGATCGGGGCGTCGTGTTCACCCTGGGCCGCCTTGGTCGTTGGCGTCAGGATGGTCTCGGCGAGTTTCTGGTTTTTGACCAGACCGTCGGGGAACCGATGGCCGTAGAGCAGGCGCTCGCCGCGCCGGTACATCGGCCAGATGCTGGTCTCGGTAGATCCGGTCATGTAGTCGCGCACCACCATTTCGACCGGCAGCATCTCAAGCTTGCGGGCGATCACCACGTTGGGGTCGGGAAAGTCGATGACGTGATTGCGGCAGATGTCGGCGGTCGCCTCGAACCAGAAGCGCGCCGTCTGGTTCAGCACCTGACCCTTGTACGGCACCGCGGCCAGCACCTTGTCGAAGGCCGACTGGCGGTCGGTGGCGATCATCACCCGGCGACCGTCGGGCAGATCGTAGGCCTCGCGCACCTTGCCACCGCTGTGGTTGGGCAATTCGGGGAAATCGGCTTCGGTCAGGCAGGCGTCGAGAGTCTGCTGAAAGGGGGCTTCGTTCATCGGAAACACTGGCTCGTTGTTTCGAGAGAGTAGGGGACTATCCTTGGCAAAAGCGCGCCGACTGCAAGCGTGAAGACGACAGGTTCTTGGCTCGGTCTTGTGTCGTTGCCTGCCGCAGCAGCCCTGGCCATAGTGTGTTCGGGCCCTACGGCCGCTCAACCTCATCCACAAGGTAGGAATGGAATGTCCGAGATTCAGGTGCGCATTGGCGGCATACTTCGAGCCGAGGCAGAGTCGATCCTTGCTGTTCCCGTGACCGCCGCCTACGAAGACGCGCTGGACGCCCTCATGGCCTGTTCGGGAAAGGTTCTGGCCAGTGGTATGGGCAAGGCCGGCCTGATCGCCCGAAAGTTCGCGGCGATCTTGTCATCGACCGGGACTCCGGCAGTTTTCATCCATCCGGCCGAGGCCGCTCACGGCGATCTTGGTTTGGTCGCGCCGGGAGACTGTATCGTCGCCTTCTCGACCAGCGGAAAGACCCGCGAAGTTCTGGAGTTGGTGAATTTTGCCCGGCATTTGGGCGCAGGTCGCATCATCGGTATCACCTCTCATGTCGATTCCGATTTACGCCGGGCGGCGGATATTCTCCTCGATATGGGCCCGATAGAAGAACCCTGTCCGTTGGGCCTTACGCCGTCAGCCAGCATCGCGGTGATGTCGGCGATCAGCGACGCCCTGGCGCTGGTCTTGATGGAACGCAAGGGCATCACCCGGCACGATTACGGCTTGCGCCATCACGGCGGATATCTTGGGCGCAAGGCGCGGTTGGACAACGAATAGAAGCAGGCGCGAAAGGTTCAGCGCAGGAATCGCTTTTCCGCCGCCTTGATCTTGTCCATCCCTTGCAACCGGAAAATTTCGCCGACCGGGACGATCTCGCTTTCGACCCCCTCGATGCCGCTCTCGGCGATTACCTGTGCAAAGACCCGCTGCATGGCCGTGACCGCCGCCCTGACCGCGTGGTTGCCGTAGATCAACATGCCCACCTTGCCAAGGACGCGGGCGCGCTGGACGGTCATCTGCGGATAAGCCGTGGGCACGAGCACGATGGGCACGGCGCCTCGCCATTCGGCGATGAAGGTCTCGACCTCGTCAGGCGTCTTGGCTTTCGAATGTACCAGGATCATATCGGCGCCGGCCGCTTCGTAAGCGGCGGCTCGGGCCAGAGCCTCGCCCATGCCCTGGCCGGCGATCAGTGCCTCGGTGCGGGCGATCACCAGAAAATCCGGATCCAGACGGCTGGCGATGGCGGCTTCGATCTTGCCCTGAAACTCTTCCTGTCGCAGCAGTTCCTGGCGGCCTCCCGCGATCAGGCTGGTGACCTTGGGGAAAGTCTTGTCCTCGATGACCACGGCGGCGGCGCCGGCGGCTTCGTAGCTGCGCACCGCATGCATGACGTTGTTGACGTTGCCAAAGCCGGTATCGATGTCGGCGACAATCGGCAGCGCCGTCGTTTCCGCCATCGCGCGCAACATATCCAGGTGCTGGGTCATGGTGACCAGGCTGACATCGGGCAGGCCATAGAGGGCCGAGAGCTCGAAGCCGCTGGCCCAGATGCCATCGAAGCCGGCTTCCTCGGCGAGGCGCGCCGAGAGCGGACTGTGGGCCGCCATGATCTGCGCCGGCCCGACGTTGGCGATCCGATCTCCGGCGATCTTGTCGCGGAGTGATTTCGCCTTGCTCATAGCTTGGGCTCCCTTGTCTTGGGCTGCACTATGTTGGGTCCTTAGGCACGCGGCCAAAGGATGATCTGCGTGCAGCGGAAGTGCGCCATTGCCTTTTCCACGCCTTCGGCCCGAACCTCGGCGTCCCAGACTTGCGTCGTTCGGCCTTGGTGCAGGGGCGAGGCGACACAGCGGATCTTGCCATCGCGCGCCGTGCCGATAAAATTGCTTTTCAGTTCGGCGGTGGTGAAGCCACTGGCGCCTTGCGGCAGGCTCCGCACGGTTCCGTAGCCGCAACAGGTGTCGGCCAGGGCGACGATGCTGCCGGCGTGCAGGAAACCGTTCCAGGCTTTGAGTGCCTTCTTGACGTCCAAAGTCGCGATCACTTTGTCGGCCTCGATGCGAAGGAACTCCATGCCCAGATGCCCCGGCAGATAGTCGGCGCCAGCGGAGTTGAAACCCTCCAGCGTATCGGGGATCTCGATATCCATAGGGTTTTCTCCTTGATTCTAGCGGCAGGCCGCGCGGTGTTCCTGTTAACACGGAATCGCGCTCGGAAGCAGCGTTGTCGGTGGCACGCCCGTTTTATTCAGAAACGGTCCGTTGGCGGTCGTGGGCCATCGCGCCCGTGTCAGATGGGAATTAGCTTGGTATAATTGCCGGCAAAGCAGCGCCTCCGCGGTAGGGGCGTAGTCAGAGGAAAAAATCATGTCGATGTTGTTCAAGGGCGGATTGGTTTTCGACGGCAAGGGCGCGCGCCAAGAGGGTCAAGGTGTCCTGGTGGAAGGCGCGCGCATCGCTCGTGTCGCGCCGCTTGGCGAGTTCGAGGGCTATGCCGGCGCGGTGGTGGATACGACCGGCTGTACACTGCTGCCCGGCCTCACCGATTGCCATGTGCACCTGGTTTATTCAGGACACCCCGATCCACGTGCGGTGATCAGCAAACAGAGCCCGGGCGATATCACCCTGACGGCCCTGGAGAATGCCCAGAAGAGCCTGGCCGGG
>JAJFGM010000294.1 GCA_021776145.1 Kiloniellaceae bacterium
AAGGCCTCGGTCGGCCGCCCGCCGAGCTGCGCGTAGAGCCGGTCGATGTAGGTATCGATCTCGGCCGGCATATCGGCATCGCTGATCCGCGCGCCGGGCGCCGAGCCGGTCGGCACGTGACTGCGCACGCGTTCCTGAAAAACGAAGGAGCTGTAGGCCAGGAAGGCCACCAAAACCGCCAGCCACAGGGGAATACGCCAGAACCGTGGTCCCGGAAGCAACGCCAGGCCAAGTGTCGCGCGCAGGGCGAAGATGGCGATGAGGAATGCGATGGCGAAGAACGGCACCGACCGGCTACCGATTGCGCCGGCATAAACGAAAAGGCAGGCCAGACTGAAGGCCAGCGACAGATAACACAGCGCCCGCGGCAGTCTTTCCCAGTAAAGCAGCAGCACGAAAAAGACCGCGAAGACAAAATGCGACAAGAGGTGCCCGGCAGCGCTTTGCCAGGAAACGACGCCCTCGTATTCCAGACCACGCTCGATCCAGTGGTTGCGCGCCACCCCCAGACCGAGGCCGTAGTCGATGCCCAGCTGAACGACCTTGGCGTATAGGTGCAGCGCCAGTCCAAGAGCGACGACGGCCTGCAGGCCAAGCAGCAGGATCGGCAACGACATACGCTCGGCGACCTCGCCGAGGTGGTCCCGTGGCTGATCGGCAGACGACCAGCGCGTCAAGAAAAGCGTAGCGCAGACCGCAATCAGCACATAGAGCGCGACCAGCAGATTGGCAAGCCGATCATCCGACAGCGGCTCGAAGGGAAGCGCCAGATAGATGATCGCAAAGACGATCCATGCCAGCAGGAATACACCGAGAGAGGGCCCGGCAGGGCCCAGTCCGCTCCACAAGGCCCGCAAGCGTACTGTCATATTTTTCCTACACAGCTTTTCCGCCACGACCCGTCACCCGCATTGTTTAGTCAGATTGCGCCGCGCGTTCCAGAGAAATATTCGCATTCGCCGGCATAAGATACTTCAGAATTCGCGCATATGGTGTAGCTCTGACGATCAGGCCTTGACGCGGCCGGCCTGGCAAATCATGAACGTTGTCGTCGCCGAGAGGCGCGCGCCTGTTTCGCGTGATTCAGGACGCAAGCCTTTATCTGGTGGTTCATTCCCTTGCCTTCCCACTCGGGATGGTCATGCAAAAACAACGTCATAGGAGAGACTTCCGTGGTGCGCTCAGGAGCGGAGCCGTGAATTCCGATAGGCGTCTTGACGAATCGCCGATGCAATCCCTGGCCCGCAAGCCCGACCGGAAGTTCATCGCCGGGCTGCTACTGCTCGCTCTCGTCAGCTACCTGCCGTTCCTTTCCGCGCGATCTCTCTACGCCGATGACTGGTCGTGGTTCCAGATTTATTTCTCCGAGGGCGGCGGGCGCATTCTGCAACTGATGCTACAGGCGGCGCATCCCGCCTTTGGGCCGCATTTAGCAAGCCTCTTCGCGCTTGGCGACGGCAGCGCCGGCCTGCTCGGCAATCTCGTCTCGGTTGCCTTTCACCTGCTCAACGGGGCGCTGCTCTTTGCCATCCTCAGGCGGCCGCGCCTGACCCGGCGCATCGCCCTCTTGGCAACGGCGATCTTTCTCTTCGAGCCATTCTACAGCGCCCGCGCTTCGCACACCATGTACGACGAGTATCTGACGCTCTATCTACTGTCCATCCGCTTCATGGATTCACCGCGGCGGGCGCTGCGCTGGCTGGCACCGCTCTGCATGCTCGGCGGCATGTCGCTCGAGACCCTGATGTGCCTGGAGCCGCTGCGTCTGCTCTACGCCTACCGCGGCTACAGGGGACTCGGCGATCTGGCGCGCCGCATCGCGCCGTTCTGGAGCATCGCACTGGCCGTGGCGGTCTGGCGTTTCGGCTTCGTCGAGTCGCATGGCCATTTCAGCGGCCAGAAGCTGATCAGCCTGGCACCGCTGGACCTGCTGCGCTACGTCTCCCTCACGGCGCTGTCCTTTCCCGCCGGCATCGGCTTCGCCGGCTGGCAAGCCGCCGACCTGCTCTCGGTCTGGGGCCTGGCCGGGCTTGGCCTGGTCGCCGTCGCCCTCGCTTGCCGCTTCGACGCGCGAACTGCGCCGCCGGCACTGCTTAGCAGCGCGCCCGGTGCCTGGCGGCAGCCGGTCGCACTGCTCGCCTTGGCCCTGGTTCTGCTCGTCGGCGCGGCCTTGCCTCACGCCATCACGGGCGAACATGCCTGGCCGACCCGCTTCGAAACCCGCTTCGGCTTCGTTGCCCAGATCGGCGCGACCATCGGCCTGGCGAGCCTGGTGCAGCTGCTGCCCTGGCGCCGCCTGCGCGCCGCGGTCACGCTGCCGCTGCTCGCCGTTCTCGCCCTCGGCAGCCTGCACGACGGCAAGTGGTACCTCTTCGACGGCTATATCCAACGCGACCTGCAGGCGCGACTGCGCGCCTATGTCTGGTCCGACCCTGATCCCGAACTTGTCCGCCTGGAGATCCAGCCGGCATCCAACCGCACCTTCTTCCGCTATCGCTGCCTTGGCGCCAATGACCTGAACGTGCCGCTCAACTGGCTGCGCCCGGCCGGTGCCGAACCTTCGTTCGTCTATGAAACCCTGTGCGGTGACTTCGATAACATGGCGCCGAAGCGTTGCTCGACCACTTACCTCGACAGCCATGACTGCCCGGTACGGCGCGTCGAGGCGGTCTACCGCCTCGATCCCGCCGCCGATCAGGTCGGCAAGATGTCGCTTTGGCACCTCATCGGGCTCGGCCTCGATCTGGTTCCACCGCCGCCGCTCGATCACCGCTTGTCGATTGTGACCGATGGTGTCGAAACCGCGGCCACGACGCACGCGCCGCCGCCGCCCGACTGCACACGCCCCGGCACAACCGCCATCGCGACGATGCTGCGCCTGACCGCATGCCGCGAATGAGCGAATCCGCCGATCACAGGTCCCCGTCGGCACAGGCTGGCTCGTGGTACATCGCCGCGTTCGTCGTCGCGACGGCCGCCCTGCTGCTGCTGCCGGTCACCCTGGTGCAGAGTCTCTTCTGGGACGACTGGAGCTGGTATTGGATCCATCACGACGAAGGTCCGGCGCGAGTCTGGGAACTGCTTTACCTTTCGGCGCATCCCGGTTACGCGCCACCCTTCACCGCCATTTTTTCATGGGGCGGCGACTACGCCGGGGTTTTCGGCCGCAGCTTCGCGGTCGCCTGCCACTTGGCGAACGGCGCCCTGCTCTACCGGATCCTGCAGCGCGCGCCACTGACTCGCGCCTGCGCCGGACTGGTCGCAGTCCTCTTCCTGTTGTCTCCCTACGTGGTCATCCGCCACAGCGTCACGCATTCGATCTACGATCCACTGCTGACCTGCTATCTCGCTTCGATCCTGTTGACCACGGCGCGGCACTGGAGTCTGCGCGGCCTCGGACTGATTCTGCTGCTTTTCGCCCTGTCGCTCGAAATCCTCATGGCTCTGGAGTTCCTGCGGTTGCTGTCCTGCCGCGACGAAGACGAAAGCTGGGCGGCATGTCTGCGCCGCTGCGCGCCTTTCTGGGGCGTCTGCGGACTCGTCGCGGTGGCGCGCTTCACCGTGATCACGCCACAAGAGCCCTATGCCCACTACAACCAGGTCGAGCTCAATCCCGGGCGCATGTTCTCGACCTTGCTGAGGCATTTCGAATTCTACGGTCCGCGATCCATCAAGTTCGCGGCGCGGCTGGGCAGCGACCTCGTTGGCCGTCCGGCCTGGGTAGTGACGCTGGTGGCCGCCGGCATGGCCGGAGCTCTACTGGCGCGGCGGCGCGACGGACTACGTCTGGTCTTCGACGGCTTGTCGCGCAACGCGGCCTTGACGCTTGCCGGTCTTGGGCTGCTGGTGCTTGTCGTCGCCGCCCTGCCGCTCATGCTCATTGGCCAAGCCCCCGGCAATAACGCCTTCTGGTCGCGCTTCGCGGTCGCCGGCCAGTTCGGGGCGCTGCTGCTCGTGGCCGCGGTTCTGCTCGCCCTGCCATCCGCCTGGATGCGCGGCGCGGCTGTGGCCGCGACCGTCGTCGGCCTCACCATGGCGCAGGTGCAAAACGGCAAGTGGCTGCTCTACGACGAATTGATCCAGCGCCACTTCAATCAGGCCCTTCTCGCCTACCTGTACGAGGCCGACGGTCCGCGCAGTATCATCGTCACGCTGCAACCGCCATCGCATGAGATCCTCTTCCGCAACCGTTGCATGTCGGCACACGAGACCAATGCCCGGCTCAACCTGCTGCTCGACCCGGTGCAACCACCCTCCTTCGCCTTCGATGCCGGCTGCGCCGCCGCCAGCGATCCGATCATGCTGGACCCACCCGAGTGCACAATCAGCGGCCGCGGCTACGGCCCCTGCGCGACACCACGGGTCAACGCCGACTACAAGCTGCGCGCCGCCTACGCTTCGGTACGGGAGACCTCGCTGTGGCAACTGCTGCGCCATGCCGTGCTCCGCGGCGGCGAATTGCCGGCTATTGCCGACTTCAGCGTCGACGGCAAGGCGGTACCGCTGAGCAGGCTGACACCGCCGAGCTGTCTCCGCCGCGGCGGGGGGCTCATGATAAACGTCGAAGGCCTGACCGCGACACCGCCGGCCTGCGGCGCGCC
>JAJFGM010000295.1 GCA_021776145.1 Kiloniellaceae bacterium
CGCCGCTTCGCGGGCGCGGTTAAACTCCAGCCCACCTCGCAGCGATTCTCTCGAATCCCATTCTCTCCAAAATCCCGTCATCCAGAAGGGGGATCACGTGAATAAAAACGATCTCGTAGCCGTCGTCGCCGACAAGGCTGGCCTGTCCAAGGCCGACAGCACCAAGGCCCTGGACTCTGTCTTCGATTCCATCACCGATGCCTTGAAGGGGGGCGATGAAGTTCGCCTGGTCGGTTTCGGAACTTTCAGCGTCACCAATCGTGCCGCCTCGGAAGGCCGCAACCCGCGTACCGGCGAGCGCATCCAGATCCCGGCCTCGAAGCAGCCCAAGTTCAAGGCCGGCAAGGGTTTGAAGACCGCCGTCAACTAAGAAACATCGGCGCCAACGCGCTTAACCCGGTCGCCCGCTGTGCAAGCTGGGCGGCCGGTGTTATTTTAGGGCGTCGGTCAGATCCGATTGGCGCCGGGGGCGATTAGCTCAGTTGGAAGAGCATCTCGTTTACACCGAGAGGGTCGGAGGTTCGAGCCCTTCATCGCCCACCATTTTTTTCAGAGTGTTACGAGAATTGCGTCGCCCGCTTCGGCGGGCTTTTTTTTGTGTGGGTATCGGTTGTGGGGCCCACAATTGGCACTGCCGAGTAACAAATGCCTGTCATTGGCTGGGACCTTCGTCGCCGAAGCGTGGCCTTCTATGGCAGTTCGTCCGAGCCTCCAACTTGGGTATGATGTCAATAATTGGGCTGGCGTGCTGAGCATTGGCGTCTGGTAGTGCAAGCTGATCTTTGAGAGTGCTGAGCTGTTGGCCCTTATCTGCCCACGAAACCGGGGGAATTCCACTTATGCGAATTGGTCGGTCTCTTATCGGCGTGCTCCTCGCGTTTATGGCGATTACCGGCACCGCGTGGGCCGACGACTGGCGCCGCTGCAACAACATATCCTTTCGGTCGCTCGAATTCACCGTTCCGCCCTGTTCGCGTCTGATCGAACAGGGTGCGCTGGACGACACCGAATTGCGGCTGGCTTTAAGGCGGCGAGCCGACGCCTTATTTTACGGTAGCCACTTTCTCCGCGCCACCGAGGCGGAGTTGGCTGAGCGCGCCCGGCTGCTAACACAGGCGCTGCACGATCTCGATCAGGCCATTGCCCTTGGACCCGGGGGCTCGGCGCCGGCGGACCCGCCGTTCTGGCTTGGCTCGCTTGGCAAGGGCCGTGCGGACGTGCTTTTCGAATTGGCCCGTTTTGCCGAGGCGGCCAACGCTTATGGCGACGTTATGCAACAGGCGGCGGAGCCGGACAGCTCTGCGCAACTAGGCCGGGCCCTGTCGCTCGCCAACCTCGGCCGCTTCGACGAGGCCCTGGCGGATATGTCGAAACTTGTCCGCTCCTACCCGGACGAAGCCGAGCAGTGGATCTTCCTGCGCGCGGAAATCAACGAAAGAGCCGGCCGGTCCGAGGCCGCCATCGCCGACTACGAAGCGGTGCTGCGTCGTGTCCCTGACCACTCCGGCGCCAGCCAGGGCCGCGAACGGCTGCAGGCGCCGTCAAGCAACAACTAGCAAACCATCCGTATCGATGAAGTGATATCTGCCGTACGCAGCGGCGAGCGAGCGCGTCTTGCCGGCGTCGATCGTGGATCTGGGATTCGCGGAACTCTGAGCGCATTCGGTCGCACGCGACGACATGGCGGCCGATGGTTCCAGCCAGCTTATCATCCAGTTGCGAGCGACCGTGCCGGGGCCTTTCAATGGCGTCTTGACCCCTCCGGGGGCCACCGGCGGCGCGCTCTCGGCCGCCAATTTCGTCGGCGTCGCGCGCCTGTTTGCAAGCTCGCGAATCGAAAAGTATTCGGGTTCTACCGGCGCGATTCTGCTGTCGTGTGTTGGTTGATTTGTGATGGTATGTTGCCCTGGTGCGTAAGGCCAGTCTCGTCGATTGAGAAAATGCGTGTGCGGGCAACCTCTGGGAATTCGGAAAATTGAAGACCGCCGAGATTGTGGAAATCGATCTCGACCCGAAAGAGCAGCGTCAAATATTTTGGCGCCGGCTGCTGCGCTATGGTCTTCCGCTCGCGGCGATCGCTCTGATTACCGCCGGGCTGATCGCCGGCACGCTTTTTACCAATGCCAAAAACCGTGCGGATGTCCTTGGGCTTTCGCGCGATTTCGTCGATGCGCTAAACGAGCAGGTCTACACCGAGCTGCGCGCCTATCTGGGGCCAGCCCACAACGCTGTCGGCAATCTTTCCGCCGCCGTACCCGAAAAACCCTGGTCGGATCAGGCGCGCGATACCTTTGAGCGCATGAGCTTGGAAGTTCTGGCACGCACCCCGCAGCTTGCCTCGATCTATTTTGCAACCCCCAGGGGCGAGTTCTTTATGGTGCGGCGTAACGACCGGGGCACGGCCGACAGCAAACGCATCGATCGTAGTGAGGCGGCATCTAGCGTCAGCTGGAGCCGGCGTGACGAGTCCGGCCGCGTCGTTGCTGTGGAAAGCGATCCCGAGGATCGCTATGACCCCAGAACCCGAGGCTGGTACAAGGACTCGATGCAAAACTCCGGCGTTCGCTGGAGTAAAGTTTACACCTTTTTTACCGGCCGGACGCCGGGCATCACGGCATCCATTGCGATCGAGCGGGACGGGGGCGCTCGAAATGGCGCCAAGCAGATCGCCGTCGTGGGTGCGGATATCTTCCTGAACAGCCTCAGTGACCTTTTGGCGTCGCTGCAGGAAAAGGCCCGTGGAACCCTGGCTATCGTGAACGGCGAGGGTCAGGTGATCGCATTTCACGAGCCGGAAATGGTGCTTTTGGAGACCGCCGACGGCGTGCGTCCTCGCACTATCCGCGAGTTGGGTCTGCCGGCACTGGCCGAGGCTTTCGACCGGCTGCGTATCCAAGGGCCAAGCCACGATATCGTGGTCATCGATGGCGAGACCTATATCTTCGGTGCGGCCTCTTTGCAGGCGGCGGTCTCCCGAGACTGGTGGCTGTTGCTGTTGGCGCCCGAGCAGGCCTACCTCGGCTTTATTGCCGCGAACGGGCGTCGCGGGATAATGGCCTCTAGTGGCATCGTGGTGCTGTCTATCCTGATGGCCATCCTGCTGTGTTATCAGGGAATGCGCTCGGACCGGGATAATCGGGCCTTGCGGGGGCTGCGTGACGATATTGCCGCCTACCGGCGGCTCCAGGCCGAACTGGCAGATGTTTCGAATCTCTCAGATCCCACCGACGAGCAGGATCTGCAACGCGCGAGCGAGATCCTGGCCCAGGCCGAAGCCGCGCGGCGCATAAGTTTCTGGCGGATAGCGCCGGGACAGGGTCTCGTTTGCCTGGACGCCTTCGAAGAAGACGCCCGCGGCCACATCGCTGGCATGCTCCTACAAGCCGCGGACTGTACTGAGTTGCTCGCGGAATTGACCGCCGGCCGCATGATCGATGTCAGCGACACGCAAGCCGACCCGCGAACGGCAGCGATCTACCCGACGTATTTCAGCGCCGTCGGGACGGCGGCAGTCTCCTCTGTTCCCATCCTGCTTGCCAATCGGGCGCTGGGCGCTATCTGGATCGAGGATCCGAATTCGGACCGCGCCATTACCTTGAACCGCAGCCTGACGCGCACGGTGGCGAACCTGTTGGCCGCGCGGCTTGCTGCCATAGACGAGATTGAGGGGACCAGGGCGGAAACGCCTCCAGGCGATTCGATCCAGGGCGAGGCCGCTGAGGCGACCGAAGGCGCTGACGGCTTGTCGGCCGCCAGCGGCCGCGCCGTCTCCTTGCTGGAAAAGCGGCAGGCGTCTCTTGACACGGCTGCAGCGGGATCGGCTGCCGCGACATCGGTCTTTGGCGGCACGACAGTGCTGACGCTCAGGCTCCTGGACGACAGGAACCTGGCGACCCGCACTCCGGCGCAAGAGCAAGGCGCGATCATCCGCGATGTCGTCGACGCTTTCGAAAAGGCGGCAGGCGACAAAGGCATTTCTTACGTCAAGTTCCTGACCGATCGGATCCTGGCGGTCGACGGATTCGGTGACCGGGATAATGGCGCCGCCGAACGTCTGGTGGACGTGGCGCTGGCGGTCCGGGAACGTTGCAGCGCGATATTCCTGGCCGTCGGGCGTGGTCCGCAATTCGCCATGGGCTTGGATAGCGGTACGCTTTTCGGCGCTACCGTGGGCGCTGGCGACGGACTCTTTACGGTGTGGGGCGAGACGTTGCGGGTCGCCGATCAATTGGCTGAAACCACCGCGCCGGGGTCGATTCAAGTCAGTGAAACCACTTACGATCTGTTGCGT
>JAJFGM010000296.1 GCA_021776145.1 Kiloniellaceae bacterium
TGTCCTTTCTCGGTGTTGGCCTGCCACAGACCGAGCCCTCGCTCGGCCTTTTGATCGCCAACGGCTTCGAATACATGCTGTCGGGCAAATACTGGATCGCGTTTTTTCCCGGCGTCGCGCTTTTGCTGACCATCGTCTCGATCAACCTGGTCGGCGACCAGTTGCGCGACGTGCTCAATCCGCGTCTGCAGCGGTGAGCGCGAGATGATCCCAGTGAGCATGAACCCAGGCAGCAGGGACGCAACGAGCATCGACGCCGGCCCCACTCTCGAGGTCGAGAATCTCAGAACCCACTTCCTGACCAAGGCTGGCGCCGTCAAGGCGGTCGACGGGGTCAGCTTCACCCTCGCCAAGGGCGAAGTCTTGGGCCTGGTTGGGGAATCCGGATCGGGCAAGACGGTCACCGGCTTTTCACTGCTCGGCCTGGTCGATCCACCCGGCCGGATCGTCGGCGGTTCGATCCGTTTCCATGGCGCCGAACTCGTCGGCGCGGACGAGGCGCAGTGGCGCGGCCTGCGCGGCCGCCGCATCGCCATGATCTTTCAGGATCCGATGATGACCCTCAACCCGGTGCTGCGCGTCGATACCCAGATGATCGAGGCGATCACGGCGCACGAGCAGGTGTCGCGGGCCGAAGCCCGGGCGCGGGCCCGCGAGGCCCTGGTCAAGGTCGGCATCGCCTCGCCGGACGAACGCCTCGAGGCTTATCCGCATCAGTTCTCAGGCGGCATGCGCCAACGCGTGGCCATCGCCATCGCGCTGCTGCATCGGCCCGACCTGATCATTGCCGACGAGCCGACCACCGCTCTCGACGTCACCATACAGGCGCAGATCCTCTACGAAGTGCGCAAGCTCTGCACCGAGGTCGGCATGTCGCTGATCTGGATCACCCATGATCTGGCCGTCGTCGGCGGCCTGGCCGACAAGATCGCGGTGATGTATGCCGGCCGCATCGTCGAGCAAGGTCCGGTCGATGCCGTGCTCGACACCCCGATCCACCCCTATACGCGCGGTTTGATCGACTCGGTCCCGAGTCGCAATCGACGCGGTGTGCCGTTGCGCCAGATCTCCGGCATGACACCGTCGCTTTTGCATATGCCGCCGGGCTGCGCCTTCGCGGCGCGCTGTTCGCGGGCGCATGACGACTGTCGGATCGAGGCGCCGCCGGTCGAAAGGCAGGGGCCCGATCGGGAGGTCCGCTGTTTTCACCCCCTGACGCCAGACGCGGGTGCGCCCGAAGCGGCGGCGCCGGAGGTGGTGTCGTGACGGCGCCGCCGATCATCGCGCTCGAAGACGTATCCAAACGTTTTGTGCGCCGCCTCGATCTCGCCGAAAAGATCGCCAAGGGGTTGGGTGCCGCTGTCACGGAGCAGGTCGTGCACGCCGTCGACGGTGTCACCTTGCGTGTTGCCGAGGGCGAGGTGGTCGGCCTGGTTGGCGAATCCGGTTGCGGTAAGTCGACCCTGGGGCGCGTCGTCGCCGGCATTCACGCCGCCAGCGACGGCGAGGTCTTCTGGCGCGGCGATCGCCGCGACGACCTCAGCGGCGCGGCGGCACACGAGGCCGAACTCAAGGTCCAGATGGTTTTCCAGGATCCCATGTCCTCGCTCAATCCGCGCAAGCGGGTGATGGAGATCATCGGCGAGGCGCCGCGCGTGCACGGCCTGGTGACGCGCCGCGAGCTCTCTGCCTATGTCGACGAAATGCTTCTGCGGGTCGGTCTCGATCCCGACTTCAAGAGTCGCTATCCGCATCAGTTCTCCGGCGGTCAGCGACAGCGCATCTGCATTGCCCGGGCCCTGGCGGTGCGGCCGGACTTCCTGGTCTGCGACGAGTCGATCGCCGCGCTCGACGTTTCCATCCAGGCGCAGGTCATCAACCTTTTCATGCAGTTGCGTCAGGATCTTGGCCTCACTTACCTCTTCATCAGCCATGACCTCGGCGTCGTCGAACACCTCTCGGACCGGGTCGTCATCATGTACCTCGGGCGCATCGTCGAGGTTGCGAAGACGGAAGAACTGTTCGACGCGCCCAATCACCCCTACAGCCGCGCCTTGTTGGAAGAGGTGCCGCGCATCGACGTCCGCAAACGCGACTTCGAGCCGATCAAGGGCGAGATCCCGTCGCCGCTGGAGCCGCCCAGCGGCTGCCACTTCCACCCGCGCTGCCCCTTCGCCATGCCGCGCTGCGCCGAAGAACGCCCGGCGCTGAGGAAGATCGCGCCGGGGCGCCTCTCTGCTTGTCACCTCAACGACGGATAGGTGCGCGACCTGTTGCTCGACGCTTTGGCAAAGGGGTCGGGTAGGCGTCCGAGCCGTGATACGGCATTTATCCGCCCCGCATCAGCCGATGTGTCTGTTCTTCGAGGCGCGAAAATACCGCGTCGATTGGTCTGTATCATGCCCGACATGGTCGACTGAAGAACCGACCGGGATGGTCCGAGTGGCGTTCCACAGAGATTATGACGGTTTCATGGGTACCAATCGGCCCTCTGGGTAGGCGCGCTGCGCCGCGCGATTTCGGGCCCAAGGTTTTTGCCAAGCGGGCAGCGCAACGCCCCCAGAGGGCCGATTGGCCCCACCGAAGGCCGTGATCTTTTGCCCGCCTGCGGCCCAGGTCCGACGCATGGGGCGAACTGCTTGTGGTGGTTGGCACCACCGCGCAATCGGCGCCTTGCCGGCGAGCAAAATTTCGCGGTGAAACCGTCATAGTCTCTGTGGAACGCCACTAGATCAGATCCGGGTCACATGGACCCGCAAGCGGCGATCCATTGACCCGGTGAATCTGCTCTAACTATTTGATGCAGGCCGTATTCACATGTTTTGTCGGAAACCCACAGTGGGTGCGGCCAAACAAGATACGCACCCCCACGGTAGGCCGAT
>JAJFGM010000297.1 GCA_021776145.1 Kiloniellaceae bacterium
CCCTTCGCCCTTCCCGCGAGTGTCAACCTGATTGGCACCGTAGCGAAGGAATCCGCCTTCCTCTCGGCTGTTTCGGTCGCCGAGTTGACCTTTTCCGGCCAGGTCGTTATTGCCCAAACCTTCAAGGTTTTCGAAGTGTGGGCAATCGTCGGTGTCCTTTATCTCGTTCTGATCCTGTCCATCCTAGCCGCAGCAAATCGGCTTGAGCGAGGCCTTGGCTGGTCGGCACATACCTGAACCGAATGGAATAACTCGCCATGACAGGCATCACAATTGAGCCCAACCGCTTATTAAAAGACCTCTACAAGCTTCGTTCCTTTGGAGCACGCGGCAACGGGGTGGTCAGGCCGGCCTTTTCAGATTGCGACATCGCCGCGCGCAAATGGTTGTCCGAGCGCATAAAGGAGGCCGGCCTCAATCCGATCTTCGATCCTGTCGGCAATCTCTTCGGACTGCCGCCCGGCGACGGCAAGTGTCTTCTGCTCGGATCGCATTCCGACACCCAACCGGAAGGTGGATGGCTGGATGGCGCCTATGGCGTGATCGCCGGACTGGAGGTCGCACGGGCAGCGGTAGCGGCCGGTGGGCCAGCAATCGCGGTTGTCGCGTTTCAGGACGAGGAAGGTCGATTCGGGCCGCTCACTGGAAGCAGGATTTGGTCGGGAGCACTGCCGCTTGCCGATGCCGACAAGCTGACCGACACGTCCGGCCTCTCGTTTGCGGAAGCACGCAGCAGCATGGCCGGCCTCTGCGAGGAGGCCTTTGTCGACCCCGGCCGGTTCACCGGATTTATCGAGGCGCATATAGAACAGGGGCCTGTTCTCGACAGCCATAGTGAAACGATCGGCGTGGTGGACAGTATCGTCGGCATCCGCAGCGAGCGCTATTGCATTCGCGGACAGCAAAACCATGCCGGAACCACGCCTATGGCGCTTCGCCGCGACGCTTTTCAGGGGTTGGTTCAATTTGCCAATGAGATCAACAAGCAGTTCGCCGACATTGTGACGCCGGCAACGGTCTGGACGATCGGCCATGTCACGCTGCACCCCAATGCCACGTCTATCGTTCCCGGGCGGGTGGAATTCATCGTCCAATGGCGCGACGCAGAAGAGGAACGGCTCGACCGCATGACGGCAGTTATGCGCGACATCGCCGCCCGGACCGCCGAGAGTCGCGGACTGGAGTTCGAGAGATCTGCTTTTTCCGCCATTCAACCAACCCAGATGGACCGGCGGCTCATGACCCGGATCGAAGTGGCGGCCGAGCAGCTGGCGGCAGGCAATTGGCGGCATATGCCTTCGGGCGCGCTACATGATGCGGCCAACGTTTCACGTCTGATGCCGGTCGCCATGCTCTTCGTACCGTCGATCGGTGGTGTTAGCCATGACTTTGCCGAAGACACCGCTGCCGAACATTTGGTTCTGGGGGCCAGGGTGCTGGCAACCTGCATTGGTGCTTAGAGTCCGATCGTTTCATTCGGAATTAAAATGAAACGTGAATCAGCATCTTTTTTAATAAGTTAGAGCGCGATCGCACTCTAGTACGCATTGTTTGCAGGATTGCGCTCCTGCCCAGTGCCATGTCTCTCACTTGCGCGCGGCCAACATATGACAGCCGCGCGCGCCCAGCTCATAGACCGCCTGCTTGACGCCGCGCAAGGCCACCGGCGTCACTGGCGAGGTCGGCAGCGGCAGATCCGCGTCGGGACGATCGAGCAGTTTCTCCGCCAGCATCTTGCCGAATGCGGTACCCGGGCCGATGCCGCGGCCATTGTAGCCGGCAACGGTGACCATGCCGGGCGCCAATTCATGGAAGTGCGGCAGGTGATCCGGTGTCATGGCGAAGCGGCCTTGCCACTGGTGCTGCCAAGACACCTCCGCCAAGCGTGGATAAAGATGCAGCATCTCGCGCTTGGCCCAGGCGGCGAGCAAGGCGCCGCCACCGTGTTGCAAACTGCCGACGGAACCGATGATCAGGCGGCCGGCGGCATCGAAGCGGATGGAGGTGATGATCTTGCGCGTATCCCAGGCGCCGTGACGTTGCGGCAGAATCTCGTCGCGCAGCGAATCCTCCAGCGGCGGAGTCGCGAAATGGCTGTAGTACATGCCGATCTGCGCGGCGCTGATCTGCGGCCAGGGCGGACCGCCATAGGCGTTGACGGCGACCAGCACGCGCTCGGCCACGACATGACCGTCGGGTGTGGCAACTCGCCAGGCGCCGGCGTCCCGCGAGAAGCCGATGACCGGGCTTTCGGTATGAATGCGGGCGCCGGCGGCCAGGGCCGCCGCCGCCAGGCCGCGCGCATAGGCAAGCGGCTGAATGGTGCCGGCGCGCTCGTCGAGCAAGGCGCCGGCAAAGCGCTGCGTGCCGGTCAGTTCAGCGACCTCGACGCCGCGCACGACACGCACCGGCGCGCCGCGCGCCTGCCACTGCGTTTCGCGGTCTTCGATCTCGCGCAGGCCTGCAGCGTCGCGGGCGCAATGCAAGGTCCCGACGCGCGCCGCCTCGCAGGCGATGCCATGTGCCTCGATCAGCGAAAAGACCAGATCCGGTGCACTCTCAAGACGCGCCAACAGGCGTTCGCCGTAATCGTCGCCAAGCCGCGCCAGGATGTCCCGCGGCGTCAGCCAAAGGCCAGCATTGACCAGGCCGGAGTTGCGCCCGGAACCGCCGAAACCGACGGCCTCGGCTTCCAGCACCACGGCGTCGCAGCCGGCCTCGGCAAGGTGCAGCGCCGCCGAAAGCCCGGTATAGCCGCCGCCGACGATGATCACATCGGCCGGTGTCGCGCCCCGCAAGGGCGACGTCTCCGGCGGCGCCGGCGCCGACGCTTCCCACAGACCGTGCGACTGGGCATCTCCCTTCAAGGCAACCTCCCGCTCCGTGCCGCCGTTGCCCCTTCTTGAGGAGGTTCGCGGCCCTCAGATATCGAACTTTATACCCTGGGCGAGCGGCAATTCGGTCGAATAATTCACCGTGTTGGTTTGCCGCCGCATATAGGCCTTCCAGGCATCGGATCCGGATTCGCGGCCGCCGCCGGTCTCCTTCTCGCCACCGAAGGCGCCACCGATCTCGGCCCCCGAGGGGCCGATGTTGACGTTGGCGATGCCGCAATCGGAACCGGTCGCCGACAGGAAGCGTTCGGCCTCGCGCACATCGTTGGAAAAGATACAGGACGACAGCCCCTGCGGCACATCGTTGTGCAGGGCGATGGCTTCGTCCAGATCGCCGTAGCGCATGACATAGAGGATCGGCGCGAAGGTCTCCTCTCGGACAGTATCGGTCTGGCCGGGCATTTCGACGATGGCCGGCTGCACGTAGAAGGCTTGCGGGTAGTTGTCCGTCAGGACGCGGCCGCCACCTTCGACCTTGCCGCCCTCGGCGCGCGCGGCCGCCAGGGCGTACTCCATGCCTTCGAAGGCCTGACCGTCGATCAGCGGGCCGATCAAGGTGCCCTCGGCCAGGGGATCGCCCTTGGGGATCGAGGCATAGGCGGCTTTCAGTTTCGCCACCAGCGTATCGTAAATGTCGGCATGGACGATGAGGCGACGCAGCGACGTACAGCGCTGGCCGCAGGTGCCGACGGCGGAAAAGACGATGGCCCGCACCGCCAGTTCGAGGTCCGCCGAAGGGCAGACGATCATGGCGTTGTTGCCACCGAGCTCGAGGATGCTGCGTCCGAAACGCGCCGCCACCAAAGGTCCAACCCGCCGCCCCATGCGCGTCGAACCGGTGGCCGAGATCACCGGAACGTCGGGACTGGCAACGAGGATTTCGCCGACCTCGCGCTGACCGATGACGACCTGGCAGAGGTTGGCCGGCGCAGGACCGAAACGGGCGACGGCCCTGTCGAAAATCTTGTTCGTTGCCAGGGCGCAGAGCGGTGTCTTTTCCGAGGGCTTCCAGATCACCGGATCGCCGCAAACGATGGCCAGGGCGAAATTCCAGGCCCAGGGCGCGACGGGGAAGTTGAAGGCGGTGATGACGCCGCAGAGTCCGGCCGGGTGCCAGGTTTCGCGCATGGAATGGCCGGGGCGCTCGGAGGCGATGGTCAGACCGTAGAGCTGTCGCGAAAGACCGACGGCGAAATCGCAGATGTCGATCATCTCCTGCACTTCGCCCAAGCCTTCCTGCAGGATCTTGCCGCATTCGAGGGTTACCAGGGCGCCGAGGTCGTCCTTGGCGGCGCGCAGCTCCTCGGCGAAGAGGCGGATCAGCTCGCCGCGCCGGGGCGCCGGCACTTGGCGCCACGCCTGAAAGGCCTCTTTGCCGGCGGCGATCATGGCCTGTGTTTCGGCCGGCGTGGTTTCCGCCAGGCGAGCGATGACACTGCCGTCGATCGGCGTGGTGACGGCGAGACCTCCTTCGGTGATCGTTTCTCGGCCAAGTTCAAAACGTTCGAGAATTTTTTGATGCGTCATGGTCTTACCTCATGTCTGCAGAGCCGCATCCCTGAGCTTGCTCAGGGTGGTGGTCGGCGTGATCGCCTCCGGCGAGACCTTGAGATGCAGGATCGCCGGTTTGCCGGCGCCGGCGGCACGCTCGAAAGCGGCGGCGAACTGCGCCGTCTCGGTGACCGTCTCGCCATGTCCGCCATAGGCCCGGGCCAGGGCGGCGAAGTCCGGGTTCACCAGGTCGGTGGCCGAGACGCGGGCGGGATAGTCGCGTTCCTGGTGCATGCGGATGGTGCCATAGATGCCGTTGTCGACAACGACGACGATGATATTGGCGCCGGCCTGCACCGCCGTGCCGAACTCCTGTCCGGTCATCTGGAAACAGCCGTCGCCGGCGAAACAGACGACGGGGCGTTCGGGATGGGTGAGCTTGGCCGCGACCGCCGCCGGCAGGC
>JAJFGM010000298.1 GCA_021776145.1 Kiloniellaceae bacterium
CATTTTTAGAGGGCGTAAGCACGCGGGGTTCGCGCGTGACGCGTTGCCGGGGTCCGTTCCGATGCAGGGGCCGGAGCCTGCCCACGGGTTCGGAGAATCAGATGGAATGGTATGAAAACCTCCCTCTCTTTCACCAGATCCTGTGGGGCATCGTCGTCTTCTTCACGACAATCTGGGCGATTCAGTCGATCCTGCGGATTGCCGGGATGGGCGCTAACGACGTCGATATAGACAATAGCGGCTCCGATGCGCCGGGCGACACCGGCGACGGCCCGGGCATGAACGTGTTCGAGGTGAGCAACCTCATACTGTTCTGCGCCGCATTCGGTTGGATCACGCTGTCCGGAATCTGGTCGGGGATGTCCGACCTGAATGCCGCGATCATGGGCTTCTTCGTCGCCGCGATTCTCGTCGTCTGCCTGGCCTGGGTCTGGCTCCAACTCCATCGGCTGTCCTCCAGCGGCACGATGAAGATCAAGAATGCCGTGGGCGCGATCGGCAAGGTCTACTATCCGATCCCGCCTGCCGGCAAAGGCCGGGGCGCGGTGCTGGTGACCGTCCAGGGCCAGCGCCGCGAACTGCCCGCGATCACCCGGGACGTTTCCGTGACCGAGCCGATCCCGACGGGTACCGAGGTCCGGGTCATCGACATTTCAGACAGCGGCACCTTGCTTGTCGCGCCCGCCCGCGTGCTTCACAGCAGCGCCGGGGCGCAGGCGTCCGCGAACGAGGAGGCCTGATCCATGGGCGCATCTGTTGCACTTGTCATAGTCGCTATCTTTGCGATTGCGTTCGCCTTTCTCATCATCGCGGCGCTCACCCGCTACAAGCGATGTCCTTCGGACAAGATCCTGGTGATCTACGGCAAGGTCGGCGAGGACAAGAGCAGCAAGTGTGTCCATGGCGGCGCGGCCTTCGTGTGGCCGGTCATCCAGGGCTCCGAATGGCTCGATCTCAGCCCTATGGGCATCGAACTCGACCTCAAGGGCGCGCTGTCGAAGCAGAATATCCGCATCAACGTGCCGGCCAGCTTTACCATCGGCGTGTCGACCGAACCGGCGATCATGCGGAACGCGGCAGAGCGGCTGCTCGGCAAGAAGAGCCCAGAGATCCAGGAACTGGCCCGCGACATCATCTTCGGCCAGCTCCGCGTTGTCGTCGCGACGATGGACATCGAGGAGATCAACGCCGACCGCGACAAGTTCATCAAGAACGTGACCGAGAGCGTCGGCGACGAGCTTGCCAAGGTCGGTCTCAAGCTCATCAACGTGAACGTCCGCGACATCACCGACGAGTCGGGCTACATCGACGCGCTCGGCAAGGAGGCCGCGGCCAAGGCGATCAACGAAGCGAAGGTCGAGGTCGCCCAGCACGACCGGTCCGGCGCGACCGGCTCTGCCGCCGCCGACCGCGACAAGCGTATCCAGATCGCGGACGCCGACGCGCAGGCGATCAAGGGCGAGAACGATTCGCGCGCCGCGATCGCGCAGTCGAACGCCGACCTGAGCGAACGCCAGGCCGAGGCGGATCGGCGCTCGATGGCGGCCAAGCAGGTCGCCGAGGCACGGGCGCAGCAGGAATTCTACGCCGCCGAGCGCGAGGCCGAGCAGGCCCGAGCCGCGCGCGAGGAAGCGCGCCTTTATGCCGAACATGTGGTCCCTGCCGAAGCCGAGAAGAAGCGGATGATCGTCGCCGCCCAGGCCGAGGCGGAACGCCAACGCGAGCGTGCCCGAGGCGAGGCGGACGCGATCTATTCGGTAAAGGAAGCCGAGGCCCGGGGATTGAACGCGATCCTCGAACAGACCGCCAACGGTCTGAAGGCCATCGTCACCGCGGCCGGCGGCGACGCGGACAAGGCGGTGCAGCTCATCATCGCCAACAAGGTCGAACAGCTGCTGTCGACCCAGATGAACGCGATCAAGGACCTGAAGTTCGACAAGGTCACCGTCTGGGATTCGGGCAACGGTGGCGGCTCGACCGCCGATTTCATCCAGAGCCTCTACAGGGCTGTCCCGCCGTTGAAGGACGTCCTCGACAGCCACGGGATCTCGTTGCCTGACTGGGTCGCGGGCAAGCCCAACGGCTCCGCCGGCCCGCCAGCGGCCACGCCCCAGGGCGAACCCGCGCAGCCAGTGGTGCCGAAAGCCAAGCAACCGGAGCCGCCGCAGGACTGACGCGCCATTGGGCCGGGCTCACTGGGTCGGGCTTTTGGCCTGCTGATTGACCTCGACGGCGGTCGACACTTCCGCGCTAAAGGTGAAGCCGTTTTTCCGCAAGGCGCGGCGCGCGGCTTCCATCGCTTCCGAGCGGATCAGGGCCAGGTCTCGTTCCTGGGCGATCCGCCGGCCGTGCGGACCGACCTCGATCATGAACGTATTGATCCAGAAACTCGCCTCCAGCTCGACATAGTTGGGCGTGAATGCATTGAGGATGGTGCGCGGCGACGGGTCCGCGAGCACCCCGCGGATTGGCGTTATGGCATCGGTGATCAGCTTGCAGGCGGCGCCGGCGTCGTCGCCATAGTCGATGCCGATCTTGAACGAAGGCCGCCGCAGGCCGTCTCGTGTGTAGTTGGTGAGCGGCTTGTTGAA
>JAJFGM010000299.1 GCA_021776145.1 Kiloniellaceae bacterium
GCGTAATCCTTCAGCCACGTCAGATAGGTCCTTCGATCCTCGTCGCTGAAAAACACATCGCCCCGGCGATTGCCGCGCTGGGTGATGTGATGAGGCACGCCGGCGCAGACGGTTCGAGCGAGGCGGGGCATGGCATTACCCTACTATGCCGGGCCTCGAATAAAAAGGGTAGCGTCCCCTTTATCCTTGTGGCGTGCGGCGAATAAAAAGGGTAGCGTCCCCTTTATCCTAGGACTCCCCTGTAGCAGGGAAACCGCCGCAAGAGTAGCCTTCAGAGACGGAACGTCCAGAACTCTTCACGCGCGGTCATTCGAACTTGGGTTTCCAGTTACGAACACGGGCATCGGCTGCAACCCGCTCCTCCGGAGTCAACCGCTTGCTGAGACCATCCCGAAACACCCAAGCAAAGGGCTCTCCGTGTCTTGCGGCAAGCGTGAACCATTTTAGAGCCTCGACGTCATCCCGTGGCACGCCCCGTCCCGTCCTGTAAAACTCGGCAAGATTGAACTGAGCGAGTGCATTTCCCTGCTCAGCGCCCCTCCGAAACCAAAACGCCGCTTGACCGTCATCTTGGCCAACAGCACGCCCATGCTTGTGGAATTTCCCAAGGCTATTCTGAGCTCTCGCGTTGCCATGCTCCGCGGCCTTGCGATACCAGTAGACTGCCTTTTCATCACTTTTCGGCATGCCGTTCCCGAACTCATGCATCAAGCCCATCCCGAACTCGCCATAGGCGTCTCCCTTTTCCGCCGCCCTCCGAAGCCAAGTTTCGGCGACCGCGAAATTCTCTACTACCCCGCGACCGAAAAGGTACAGTAAACCAAGGCGCGACTGCGCATAGGGCATACCTTTCTCAGCGGCTTTCCCGTACCAATGTGCCGCATGGGAAAAGTTCTGGGACACGCCGATACCATACTCGTAGCGGTGCGCTACCATCACTTGGGCTCTAACATCACCTCCTTCAGCCGCCGCCAACAGCCTGTCGAAGGAAGCGCCCCGCGCTTCGCCCGGCCACTCTTTCATGCCCGGTTCATAGCCGGCCATCACAACACCGACCCAGGCGACCAGACCTATTGAAAAAGCTAAGGACCGCAAAATCCCACGCATCGAACTGTATTTCTTCAAATCCGGATTCTGCTTTGCATTAAACAAACCGCCCCCTATGCGGGTATAGAAACGAATAATACGTTAGGTTTTATCTTATCGGAAAAAATGGAAATTCCAAAATCTGTACCTGATCTCCAGACACTTCAGACGGCTATTCGGCAGCGGCGACAGGTTGAAGCCCTAATCCTCGCTCTCGACAACCCGCGCCGTCGCGCCCTCGGCGTATTCGACGGTCACCCGCGTCTCGCTGAAGTCGTCGAAGCTCTGGCGCACGTCGCGCCCCGGCCAGCGGAAGGTCACCTCGCCCAAGCCCGGCCGATAGAGCGCGGTATAGACGGTGCTCATGCCGATGCCCAATTCCCGGCCGTAGACCGGCGGTTGGGCAAAGAGCGCTTCGAGCGCCGCGGCGTCGCCGGCCGCCTTGGCCAAGCAGCCGCGCAGGGTCTCGATGCGCAGCAATGAGCCCGGCATCGCCGTGTGTTCTGGCCAGTGCGGCCCTTCGGGATGGTTGGTCGTTACGTCGGTTTGCCAGATCCGGGTGTCGCGGTCCGGCGCCATGATGGCCGTGAAGTGCGCGCCCGAAGCGTCGAGCACGACGATGTTCTGCGACAAAGAGGTCCGCAGGCCGCGCAGTTTGTCGGCCGCCTGTGCCGCCGTGCGGCAGGTCTCCAGCAGCGCCCGCACGACCAGGATAACCGCAAAGGCCTCGCCGCGGACCTTGCGGCCGCCAAAGGTCAGGGCGACGGCCAAGCCGGCGTCGTTCATGCCGTCGAGCAGCCCCCAGTCGGCCTCGACGAGGCCGATGACACTGAGCTCCGACCAGCGGCTCTTGACGACGGTCGAGCCGGTGAAGCCGGGATCGAAGTCGTAGTTGCGGATCATCAGCGGCCCGCGGTCATCCTCGACGACGGCGACCGAGCAGCCACTGAAGACATTCGGCGGCGCATAGAGGCTGAGCAGGCGGTCGGCCAGATCGCCTTCGTCTGCCAAGCGGCAGAGCGCCTCCCAGCGCGGTTTCATTTCCGCCAGGTCACGGTCGAAAGCCGCGGCACAGGCCGCCCGGCTCGGCCGCGCCGCCTCACCCTCTTTCAAGTACCAGGCTCGCATATCGGGCCAGGCCGCGCGAAAGCGCCGGCGCCAGGCCGCGCCCGGGCGTTCCTCGTCCAGAAATTCGAAGTTTTTTCGCACGGCTCCCCCCTCTCGCGACCCTTGCGGTCGTGTCGATTGTGCCGAAATTTATCGATCCCAAGCAAGGCTTGCCGAGCCCCGCCACATGTTACATTTTCGCTCGCGACGACCTGGCGCACACCTGTTGCGCGTCAGGCGGGGCGACAAGGCAGGCGGGGCATGAACTTCAGCGCGAGACAATTCGAGACGGCCCTGGGTACCTTTGCCACGGGGGTCACCGTCATCACGACACTGGACGCGGCCGGACAACCCGTCGGCATCACCGCGAACTCCTTCAACTCGGTGTCCCTGGAGCCACCACTCATCCTCTTCAGCCTGTCGCGCACGGCCACCAGCCTGGCCGCCTTCACCCGGCATCAGCACTTCGCGGTCAATCTCCTGCGCCAGGAACAAGAAGCCATGGCCGTCCGCTTCGCCGAGCGGCTCAGCGACAAGTGGGCCGGTGTCGAGCATGGCCGCTGGGACTCCGGCTGCCCGATTCTCAATGGCTGTCTCGCCAGTTTCGAATGCGAGCTGCGCCACACCTACGACGGCGGCGACCACCTGATATTTGTCGGCCAGGTGGTCAAGCTGTTCAGCACCAGCGAGGGCCAACCGCTGATGTACTATCGCGGTCGCTATTCCGGGCTCAAGTCGACGCCATAAGCGGCACCGAGGTTGTGGGCCGGTTTGCCGCCCATTGCACGCCTCGCGGCCCCTTACGGAGACCCATCAAATCATTTCCAAAAGGGCGGGATCCGCACTAGTGTGGGGCTCTCAAGGATCGGCTCCAGCGACTGTGGTCACGACGGATTCGGCGCACGAAAAAAGGGACATTTTGCCCATCGGCCGATGCCGGTGACGGTTTGATCACTGGCCCGCGCGCGACACCCTGCCGGACCGTCAATTGCCCACGTGGCCTTACTGAAGATACGAGACAGGCATGACCGACAAGAACCGCAACGTTCATAATCTCCAAGCTGGCACCGACACCACCGCCGCCGCCGCGGAAGCCGAGGCAAGCAACGAGTGGTGGGTCGCGGAATGGTGCAAATTTCCCTCGATCAGCCTCGACTACGAGGGCAAGTGGCACTATTGGGACGTGCCCGATGACAGTGGCGTTTATGCGCAGGATTGGCGCACCGGCGAGAGCCTTGCCCGCGACACCGTGGCGCAAATGCAGAAATTCCACGACGGCAGCTCGGCCCTGCGTCGAATTCTGCGCGAAATGGACTTTGAATCCACCATCGGCCAGGGCTTCCTGACACGCGTCGAAGACATGCTGACAAAGCCGCAGATTTACCTGGATTCGCTGGAACCGGGCGCGGTACGCGCCAAGATGCGCGGCGATTGAAGCCAACCCCGGGGTGCGCCCCCCGCAAGCAATAAAACCAACAAGCCGTGGGACCCCGATGCAAAAACCAGGTCGACTGCAAAGCCTGATGGCCGATGGCGTATTCGCCGTGACCGCCGAGGTTACGCCGCCGCTGTCGGCCGACCCGCGGAAGCTTTTGCGGCTCGCCGCGCCGCTTAAAGGTCTGGCCGATGCCGTAAACGTCACCGATGCCGCAGGTGCCCGCGCCACCATGTCGAGCACCGCCGCCGCCGCCTTGTTGCAGCAGGATGGCATCGAACCGGTATTGCAGGTGACCTGCCGCGACCGCAACCGCATCGCCCTGGCCGGAGACCTTCTGGGCGCGGCGGCGCAAGGGGTTCGCAACCTGCTCGTGCTCTTTGGCGATCGGCCGGAAAGCGGTGACCAGCCCGATGCCAAGCCGGTCTACGACCTGGAATCCCGCGATGTCATCGCCTTGGCCCGGCAGATGCGCGACGACGGGACCCTGCCCTCGGGCCGCGGCATCGATCCACCGCCACACTTTTTCATCGCCGCCGCCGATACGCCGCATGACCCGGCTCAGGACTGGCAGCCCAAGGGTCTTATCGCCAAGGCCGACGCCGGTGCCGACTTCGTACAGACACAGTTCTGCTTCGACCTGGCTATAACCCGTCGCTACCTGACACGCCTGGCCGATTTTGGCCTGACGGACCGCCTCAAGCTGCTGATCGGCATCGGCCCCATCGCCTCCGCCCGCTCGGCGCGGTGGATGCGTGACAACCTGCATGGCGTCAGCATTCCCGACAGGGTCATTGATCGCCTCGAAGCCGCCGTCGATCCGGCGCGCGAGGGCCGGCGCATCTGTATAGAGCTGATCCATGGACTGCGCGACATGCCCGGCGTTGCCGGCGTGCATATCATGGCACCGCTGCAGGGCACCGAAGCCGTCGCGCAGGTCATCGAGGAGTCCAGCGTCATCGCCGGGCGCTGAAAGCCGCCTGTGACACACCGCATGTGACACACCGCCTGTGACACACCGCCTGTGACACACCGCATGTAACACGCCGCCGGGCCGCCCGGCCCGTGCAAGGACGCCGAGGTTAAATGGAACCCGAACCGTCGACCGCATTCGACGCCCGCAAATTCCGCGACGCCCTAGGGAACTACGCCACGGGCATCACGATCATCTCCACCGTCGGCAGCGGCGGCGCACTGATCGGCATCACCGCGAATTCCTTCAACTGGGCCTCGCGTAACCCGCCACTTGTGCTCTTCAGCCTCGCTCGCCAGGCCACGAGTCTGACGGCCTTTCGCAGCCACGGTCACTTCGCGGTCAATGTTCTGCGCGAAGGCCAGGAAAAGCTTTCGCATCACTTCGCGGTTCCGAGCGACGACAAGTGGGCCGGCATCGACTATGAAATCTGTGGCAGCGGCTGTCCGATCCTGAGCAATGCCTTGACCAGGTTCGAATGCCGCCTCCGCAACAGCTACGACGGCGGCGACCACGTCATTTTCGTCGGCGAGGTCCAGCAAATATGCAGCGTCCCCGACGCCAGGCCCTTGATCTTCCATCGCGGCACCTATACCTCGATGAGGGCCGATCCCTGAAGCGAACGCGAGCCCCCCGGGGATTCGTAGACAATCGGGGGGACGACACAGGGGCCGGTTGGGCCGAAACACGGGGTGTGGAGCGTTAGGTAGAGCGGCATGCGGGTTCTGCGCCACTATGAAGGCCTTACCGAGGACGCGCGCGGCGCCGTTGTCGTCATCGGCAACTTCGACGGCATCCACCGCGGCCACCAGGAGGTGATCGCCAAAGCCGCTCGCCTGGCGCACGAGCTTTCGGCTCCCCTGGCGGTGCTCACATTCGAGCCACATCCCCGCAGTTTTTTCAACGCCGATGCGCCGCCCTTCCGCTTGACGCCTTTTCGCATCAAGGCGCGCCTTATCGAGGCCCTGGGCGTCGACCTCATGTACGTCATCAACTTCACCGAGACTTTCGCCAAACTGAGTGCCGAAGACTTCATCGTCGAGGTGCTGAACAAGGGTTTGGGCGTGCGCTATGTCGTTGTCGGTGACAATTTTCACTTCGGACGCGGCCGTGCCGGCGACGTCAAGCTGCTCGAGGCGATGGCGCGCGACAATGGCTTCGGCGTCTCCTATATCGAGCGCCTGACAATCGGCAATGCCGAGGCCTATTCCTCGACCTACGTGCGCGACTACCTGCG
>JAJFGM010000300.1 GCA_021776145.1 Kiloniellaceae bacterium
GCGATCCGGTAGCACGCGCCACGCGAACGGCTTATCGGGCACCGTTTGCCAAGGTGATCTGTTCGCGTGACGGCAGCGGTGGCGAAGCATGGATGGCGCGCGCACTGGCGTCTGATACGCCAAGGGTGATGATGATCAACGGGGCAGACAATCCGCCCGAAGCGGCCCTAGCTCCAGACATCGAAGCGAAATTGCCCAGAAACAGGACCAAAATCCTGTTCGTGGCGAGGCTGGTCGAGAACAAGGGCTGCCTGGCGTTCATGGAGGGATTTTTGAGCGCATTGGAGCAAGCTCCCGGCGGCCTGCATGCGGTGATTGCAGGTGACGGTCCTTTCGCGGAGCCGATGAAGGCGCAGGCAGGTGAGCGTGGAGCGCTTGATCAGGTCTCTTTCCTTGGGCAGGTTCCGCACGATCAGATTGCCGCGCTGCACCGCCATTGCGATATCTATGTTTCGCTCAACCCAATGGGCAACCTGACCAACGCCAATCTTGAGGCGCTGCGCTGCGGTGCCTGCATGATTATTCCCGCCTCGCAGCCAGAGTCGGGAATCGACACCGACACCGACGAACTCGTACCGCAGCAGGCCGTGTTCAGGGTATCGGCTCCTGACGATTCTGCTGGACTGACGGCTGCGATACTGCGCCTCCACAATGCCCCTGGAGAACGTGCAGAAAGAAGCCGGCTTGTTCGCGATATCGCCAGCAATTTGATCCCGTCCTGGGAAGAGCGGATCGGCCGTGAGATAGAACTTTTACAAGAATTAGCATCCTCGGGGCGTCGTGCCGGCGCTGACCGCGGCGACAGCAATGCCGAACCGGCCAGGCACTGAAGCAGAACCAGATATGGGGATTTTTTCGTACTTCAAGAACCGGCTGTCGGCGAAACTGGATCCGTTTCTTCATCCAGAGTTCAGCGAGGTATTTGATTCAAGCCCGTTTGTTATTTACGACGTCGGAGCGGCTGGCAGTATCTTTTGCCCGATAGAAAGCGGCCCTTGTGAACGCGTGCACGTGTACGGATTTGAACCCGTGAAGAGCAGCTATGACAATCTGGCGCAGCTTTACTCCAACAGCAGGTTTGTGGAATGCCGTCAGGTAGCTCTTTCAGATCGGGACGGGGTCGTAACGATCAACCAGTTGGAGGGGGGGCTGGAAAGATCGTCATCGCTATTTTCGCAAGACGGCCTGGATCTGAATTCGCGGCAAATGGAAGTTGAATCGGCCCGGCTTGACAGTGTTCCGAAGACATATGGTTTTCCGCCGCCCGACTTCATCAAACTCGATACCGAAGGAAGCGAGGGCATGATTCTCGAAGCGGGACCGGAACTGCTCGGCCAGGAGGTGCTGGGTGTCATCACCGAATTCTCGTTCTGGCGCCGTGACGGCGGCGGAGCGGTATTTTCCGATGTCGATCAGCTATTGACCCGGTCCGGCTTTGTCCTGTTCGACCTGCAGCTCAACCGCAGCCATCTCTCTACGATCGGCGGCAAAAAGGACAAGGTGCGCAGCGGCGATGCACTTTATTTGCGCGATTTTGTGCATCTCTGCAAACAAATGGCCGGCAAGTCCGCGGAGCATAAACGCGCCAAACTTCTGAAACTGATCAGCTTATGCGTCGCATGGCGTTACCTGAACTATGCACTTGAACTTGCGGACCATGGACAGCGTGAGGGACTGATTTCTGCGGAGGAGTATTCCTTGCTGTCCGATGCCTTCGCAGCCACAACGGATTTTGCGAACCGGATCCCCCGCTTTCCAGGGCGCGACAAGATTGCCGGAATCCTCGACGCGCTTGCCTATAACCTTCACAGGCGTGCGAAAAAAAACATTCCTTCGAATTTCAACGGAATCGGCAACAGCTGGGTTGCTCCGCGCAAAGGAGGACCGCTCAAGGAGGTCACAATTTATAAGCCCATTCTCGCGGACGGAACAGCGCGGCGAATGAAGATAATTGCAGTCGAACGTAAATCAACATAGCCCTCTGGCCACAAGACGTACCGGGAAAGACATGGCGAAAAAGAAGAACTCTAGCTTCACTCTGGATGGCAAGAATATACTGGTCACTGGCGGCACCGGGTCGTTTGGCCGGCATTTCGTTGCCACGGTGCTCAAGCGCTGGAAACCGAAGAAACTCATCATCCTGTCGCGGGACGAACACAAGCAGTTCGACATGCAGAATGAGTCCCGTTTCCAGGGTCATGACTGCCTGCGTTTTTTCATCGGCGATGTGCGCGACCAGAGCCGTTTGAAGATGGCCATGCGTGACGTGGACTATTTGATACACACCGCTGCACTCAAACATGTGCCTATTGCCGAATACAATCCGTTCGAATGCATACATACCAACGTGTATGGCGCGGAGAACGTGGTCACGGCGGCTATCGATTGCGGCGTCAAGCGCGTTGTCGCGCTATCAACCGACAAGGCCGTCAATCCGATCAACATTTATGGCGCCAGCAAGCTGGCGTCGGACAAGATTTTCGTCGCTGCAAATACTCTTGCCGGTTCGTCAGATACCCGTTTTTCGGTGGTGCGCTACGGCAACGTGCTTGGATCACGCGGGAGCGTGATCCCGTTCTTCCGGCGCCTTATGAGCGAGGGTGCGGACAGTCTGCCCATTACCGATGAACGCATGACCCGCTTCTG
Organism: Kiloniellaceae bacterium; assembly: GCA_021776145.1. GTDB lineage: Bacteria > Pseudomonadota > Alphaproteobacteria > Kiloniellales > Kiloniellaceae > JAJFGM01. The sequence continues at coordinate 2,647 of JAJFGM010000300.1, forward strand.
GGTGACGCTGGATCAGGGTGTCGATTTTACCCTTGGCGCGCTCGCCTCCATGAGGGGTGGCGAGATTTTCGTACGCAAAGTGCCAAGCATGCGCATGCTCGATCTGGCCGAGGCCATAGCGCCGGGTATGAACACCCATATTGCCGGCATCCGTCCAGGTGAAAAGCTGCACGAAGTGCTGATTAGCGAGGATGAAACCGCGGAGATCATCGATATTGAATCTGACTATGTCATTTGCCCGGAGCAGTCGCCGGAAGTTGCAGCGTATCACAAGAAGCACGGCGGCAAGCTG
>JAJFGM010000004.1 GCA_021776145.1 Kiloniellaceae bacterium
TCTGCCAGGGGCAGGATCTCCTGGCTGACGAAATGCGCGATCATCGATGAGACCGTGCCCTCGCGCTCACCGGGAAAGGCCCTGTTCATGTTGACGCCGTCGATCGGCGACACCCGGTTGCCGGTCATGACGGCGGGGAAATTGAGGGCGGGAATGATAATGACCTGGCCGCTGATCTCGCCGGCTTCGAGGCCTCTGGCCAGCTTGTACAGGGCGATCGGACCCTCGTACTCGTCGCCGTGATTGCCGCCGGTGAAGAGAATTGTCGGGCCGCTGCCATTACGGATCGATACGATCGGCAGATGCACCGCGCCCCAGCCGGACTCATTGCGCGAGTGCGGTATGGACAGCTGTCCGAAGTGCTTGCCCTCGGTGGAAAAATCGACAGTCGAACTTACCCTCGGCGTTTTATGCATCACATCCCCCATTTCCGGCAAAAATACACGACCGGCTCTACTCGAGATCCCGGGTCAGTCAATCACGATCAATTCCCGCCGGACGTCGCAAAGCCGTTCGCCGCCGCTTTGCGTAACGACAAAAGGCTCGGACACGGCGGCGCCATAAGCTTCGAGCCAGACACCGGATTGAAAGTGAAAACACATCCCGGCCTGCAGCTCGGTCTTGTCGCCGGGGCGCAGGCTGGCCGTGCGCTCGCCCCAATCCGGGGGATAATTGAGCCCGATGGAATAACCGACACGGCTTTCCTTTTTGATACCATTGCGATTCAAGACCTGCTGCCAGACGGCTTCCACCTCCTCGCAACTTACGCCGGGGCGGGCTTTCTCCAAAGCCGCGTCGACACCCTCGACAATGACCTTCGTCAGCTCGACGATTTTCCCTGGCGGTTTGCCCAGGTGAATCGTCCGGGTCAAGGGCGCGTGGTAGTGGTGGCGGGCACCGGCGATTTCCATCATGATCAGCGTATTATCGGGCAAGGGTTCGTCGGTCCAGGTGAGGTGCGGCGTGCTGGTGCCTTCGCCAACCTGGATCAAGGGGCAGAGACTGGGGCAGAGACTGGTGTAGTCACCAAATTTTCCCTCCACACCCATGACCTGGGCGTGATAAACCTCGGCGATCACTTCATACTGAGGCACGCCTGGGGCGATCTTCGCCAGCGCCCGGTCCATGGTCGCCGAACAGATCCGGCCTGCTTCCCGCATCAGCCCCAGCTCCGCGTCCGATTTGACCAGCCGCGCCCAATTGACCAGTTCGCCGCTATCGCGGAGCTTCGCGTCGGAAAGCCCGCGCGTCAGGTGAGCGTGGCAGCGCGCGGTGTAATAGTGTGCATCGAGCTCGACAGCGATGCGGGCGGCGCCCCATCCCCGGGACACGATCAGCTCGGCCAACTCGTCGAAGGGGTGCCCTACGGGGTGATGAATCAAGGGCTCGGAATACCCGACTATGTTGCTGGCCGGCAAGCCCGTGGTGATTAACGCCGCCTTTGCGTCCTGCGCCCGGCCGAACCAGATCGGGCGCTCTTCCCACGCATGAACGAGAACGGCTTGCGGCACATAGAATGACCAGCCATCGAAGCCGGTGAGCCAAGCCATGTTCGCCGGATCCTGGCAAATCATCAGATCGAACCCCGCCGCGTCCATCCGCGATTTCGTTTCCACGAGGCGGCGTGCGTACTCGTCTGGGCCGAATGGTCTGTGATAGTTCACTCGCCGAATCCTTATTCCTACTGCACGCGGACCTCATATCCATCAGCGGCCGCCATCGAGTCACTTGGCTCCCTCATCCCAAAAAACTGCCCGAAAAATTGGCCGCGCGCCACAGACACTTTCGCTTGCCGCCGTGGAGGCCGACAATCTCGCCCGGTTCCCAACGTGACCCTGATCGAGGGCGCCGCTGTCGATGTCCTTGTGCGAACCTCGGTTCGATCTTCAGCACCCAACTCCGAACAGTTTCGTATAAGACATCGAGGCATAACGCCGCGGGCAATTCCTCGACATCTCGGTCGCTCAATGTGAAACGGAAATAGGTCCGCACCGAAACTTGGATCTCAATGGGCGGGCACCGATGTCGGGTGCAGCAACATAGAGGCCCCCGCCCGTCTAAAGCCGATTTATTCTGAAGGTGCCCACAGCACAGTGGGCTCAGAACCGTCAGGTCTGCTTCGCCAGGTGAAAGCAGCCGGACATTTCGAAATACCGGATAGCCGCGGCACAAAAAAAACCGCGCGCAGATCGGGGGTCTGGCGCGCGGTTTCTTGCTGCAGGGCACTCCGAACCGCGAGGCGGCCCGTTTGCTCAGCCTCGGCCGAGCCGTCTCCTGCTAGTTCGGCCTATGGGGCTTATTTGATCTCGATGTTGTTCTCGACCGCGCCTACTCCATTGATCCCGGACGCAACCCTCTCAGCCTGCGCACGTTCCTCTTCGGTATCGACAAAACCGCTCAACAGCACGCGGTCCTTGTAGGTGTCCACCTCGATGGCGAGTGCGCTCACGGCTGGGTCCTTCACCAGCGCCGCCTTGACCTTGGCAGTGATCACGGAACTATCGATGTACTCCCCCGTACTTTCCTTGGTCTGGGAGGAGCCACAGGCGGTGACCAAGCCAATGACCACAAAGGCCATCCCGAGCCACGAAATGATGCGACTGATCTTCATTCTGGTGTTTCCTTCGAGCTAGCGTTAATCCGTCATCAACGATGAGGCTCGGATAAGGTTCCTTGTTTTGATGATCGTTGCCGATCGCGCCCGCTCGGGCTCCGCGTCAAGCCGCAAGCTTGGATCGATCTCGCCGACCGGGGTCTCGGAACCGGTCAGGTGCCTCCGTCGATCGCGCCGATTCCATCGGGTAAAACTTTTCTCGCAAGGCCTCGCGCGCGCGCGACAGTCGTGATTTAACGGTTCCGACCGCGACGCCGACGATTTCCGCGACCTCCTGATAGCTATAGCCCTCCACGGCAGCCAACAGCAGAATGCTGCGTTGATCCTTTGGCAGTTCTGAAACGGCCGATTTTAGCTCGTTAAGCAGAATGTTATGCACCTGATGCGGCTCTACTGTTGCAAACTCAAGCTCATCATGGGCATTCGCCGTACCTGGCAGGCCACCGCGTCGCCGGTGGCTGTCGATAAATAGATTGTGAAGAATGGTAAATAGCCAGGATCGCAGCTTCGTGCCGGCCTTAAATTGCGTTGCGTTCGCAAAAGCCCGCACCAAGCAGTCTTGCACCAAATCGTCGGCCCGATCGCGATCTTTCATGAGCGCAATCGCAAAGCGACGCAGGTGCGGAATTTGATCGATAATTTCCTGTTCGGTGAAGCTCATGGGGCGATCTCCTCTTCCATAAGGTCTCATTGAGAGACATCAGCTGGCAGTCTGGGAGATAGCGTTGGTCGCCTGCGCATCATTGGTCTTACGCGTGATGCCCGCCCACTTGCGTAGCCTCGGTGACGACCAAACTGCGCGCTTCGCAGGATCAGCGCGCCTACATAGGTATAGGTTTCAAAAAAAGAATATTTTCGGTGTGGTCCTCGGCCCTGTTTGGGAACCGGTGGCCTGTCATCGCGTTCCATTTGCGATATGACCTTTGAAAAAGTTTGCCTGTTCCCGCACCAAACTTGCGAGATCGGTGGCGCTTTAAAAACAAATACATAAGGAAACCGCGCGATGGACGACCTCCTGAAGAACCAAAAGTTGGAGGCGGGCGGTTTGGCCGCCCTGACAATCTGCGAGTCTTTATTGATCTCTCTGACCGAAAAGGGCGTCCTAGTCGAGGACGAGGCCACTTGCGTCCTCGAGGATGCGATGCACAGCCATCTTACAGCGGTAGAAGATGGCCGCGCCGTTGGGCTGCATAAAGCGGCGGCACAGCTGATCCGGTTGATATTAGTCCACTCAAACTCGATCCGCGGGACCAGCAAGCTTGGCAACA
>JAJFGM010000031.1 GCA_021776145.1 Kiloniellaceae bacterium
TCGATCTCGTCGATCAGGACCACGCGTTTCGCCCCATCCACAATCGCCTGTCCGACCGGTTCGAGGGAGACGTAATTTTGGATATGCTCCGCCTTTTCCCGACGACTGTCGATGTTGCTGTCCTGCAGGCGGGCGAGCGTATCGACGCGGTAGAAAAGATCATTTGCCCGCGAAGTCGAGCGAACGGGTTCGATGATCGGATCGCCAAGGCCAAGCTCGTCGGCAATCGCCGTTGCCAGCATGGTCTTGCCACAGCCCGCCTCCCCTTCAACAAGTAGCGGTCGGCCAAGCTTGATTGCGAGATCGACGAGAAGCGCGTCGCGCGGCTCCATGTGATAGTCGCGCAGGGCACCGTCCGGGCCCTCTCCGGTAAAAGGCTTATAGGGATAATCGATCATTCCGGGAGAGTCCCTTTTCGTTGGCCCGCCGATCGCAAGAGCGCGTCTGGCAGAATGGCTTTCTCAGTGAGTAGTATGGGTTTCGAAAGCTCCACCGGCTTGCCCTCGACGGGTTGGCAATGTGTGGCGAGGGCTCCCGGTGAGAGTTCACAGGACAGGATCAGAAAGAGCCGCCCCGGGTTGGCCTTATCCCGCTTTGCAGCAATCGCCTTTTGCAGAGCGGGCCAAACCTCGCGAATGAGTTTCTTCGCTACACCGGTTTCGGATACGCCCGCCACGCAAAGCGTTCGGGAGATGCGGTCGCCGACGACTTCCTCGGCAATACTCTCTATTAGGGCATCGCGCGTGTCGCCGTGAGCATCGAACTCGATCTCCGCCATCGCGCGGAGGATGCCGTCAACTGATCGATCCGGAATGCCGGGCACATCCAACCGGCGCTCGTCTTCGTCTTCCCAAAGGTTCCTTTGGACAATGGCATTTGCGATCTCGCGCGCCGTCAACCCGGCATTGTCGAGCCGAGTCGTAACGGCGCAAAGCGCAGGCGGCAGCGAATCAGGCCGAAGCCGTGCGAGGGTAGGTTCCGACAAACCGACGTCGCTCTCTGCAACCGGCGGCCCATCTTTCAGGCCGAGGTTACGGCCTGACCTAAGCCGGATTGCAACCCGTGCTTGGTCCAGAAACCGCAATATTGCGATTTCGATGTCCTTATCGTCTTCGAATGCAGGAGCATTTGTGCGCGACGCCACTGCGCGCGCGATCCTCGACGGAATATGCACTGGATCGATCAACTCCGGGTCCGGCAACCCGACCCGCCCACCCCCGATATACTTCTTGAAATACGCTAGTGACTCTGCGTCTCGCTCCATCTCCGTAGTTGGAAGGAACATGCGTTGCATCACATCTTCTGCGCGCGCTTTGCATTTGCGGTAGGCTGGCGAGCCTTCTTTCGGTACAAGGACCATCATGTTGACTGCCGAATCCGCGCTTCGCTGTGTCTCGCGGTCGAAGAATCTTTGGTACTCGTAATGCGTCCAGGACAACCCGGTCGGGTCATCCGCTACACGCGACCCGTACCGGTGCCCGAGGACTGCAATGTAGAAATCGGAGGCGTCCAGTTCGCCATCGATGAGCGGCTTCACTTCCTGCGTCCGGTGGCCGAGCCCGCCCAAATCAATCGGGAGGACTCGCTCCTTGTAGAGAACCCTCGCCACACGCTCCCGAAGATCTTCGATGTCTTCGAAGGTTCCACTGATGAATGTTGTGTGGATCGTGTCGTGGCTCATTTTGGGACGGGAGGGCAAAACAGTAAGGTCGATCCGAAAAGTGTTCTCTTATCTTAATGTCTGCTCAGGATACGGGCGCGTCGACTTTTACTGGAAGATCGGCGGCGATGGGCTCGTCGTCCATCATCTCGACGATGCCCGTAGGCTTGATCTCGAAATTTGCAGTGAAAATTGCGTTCGAGTAATAGACAACCGCATCGACGTGGATGTTCCCATCTGCGTCGATCCCGGTGATGTCTGCGGGCCGGACCGTGCCTTCGAGAACCATGCGCATTCTGTCGTCGAACCCTTTCGGGAGATAAACATCCTCCACCGACTGAGCGATAAGGAAGGGCCCTTCCTCGCCGCGGACGAAGAAGCAGAAGAACTCGAGATAGTCGATGCAATTCTCTTCCGTGATTCGGACAGGCGCCTTCAAATTGACCTCGAGGATCGGTGGCGAGGTCCCATTTAGCCAAAAGAGGTTTCCAGCGTCCCGAAGGAAGTAAAAAAAGATATTGCTCGGCTCCCAACTTGGATCCTTCACACGGATGAGTTCAACCATGTCATAGAATTCAAGGTTGCGCTTCGCGACCTGAGTGGTCTCGGCCGAGACGACATAGCGACCAACAATTGGGATGATCCTCTGCACTGAGCTCTCGAGTTCCGAGCCAGTGACTCGTACCCATTCGTTGTCGACATACATCACAACCTCCGATCGTTACTCTCTCCTATCTGAAGCGAAATCTGGCCGCATTGCAACCTCTGGCGTTAACTTCGGGGTCGGTCGCGGTGATCCGCATGAGGCCATTCTATCCGTCGAAGCGCCGCGTCTAAGGTTGTTCCTGCCATCGCGCCATCAAACGTTCCCAAAGTTGTTGGGATTGTCGATTCGAAAACTAAAGGATAGGTTCCCCAATCAACCGGGCAGTTGTAGTTCTCGGGCGCGATAGACTTTTGTCCAGCCACGCAGGTCCGAAACCAAGGCTTGGGTGAGCGAAGAGAGGAGATGCGAAGCTTGCTCACGGGTCGGGGCTACCTTTGCAGCTTCAGTTTCGAGTTTCGTCCTCAACTCGCTTAGTTCACGGAGTGTCCGTCCTGCTTGTTCGCTGACCAGCTTGAAATCACCTGTCGCGCGGATGCCGAAGAAGGCAGCCCCGAAAGCTGGCATCCCCGCTCCTAGGACGGTCACAATGGATTTGACAACGTTCTTAAGGTTGTTATCTACGTAAATCAAATCGAACTCGTTGCCGAACTCGTAAACCAAGGCTAAGAAGACATATGCAACCCCAATGAAAAGGGTAGCCTTAAAAAGCACCTCACCGCAGACGTGAAGTTTATGGTCAATTACGTGGTATGAGTTTGCCGCGTCGGAATTGTACTTTATCTGCTCAGTAATTTCGTCCTCGACTGCTGAAGTGATTGCCGTCCGTATTGCGTTGGCATCCAATCGCCCAGTCGGCGGGCCAATTTCGCGGAGTGTCGCTCGAGCATACCATTCGACCCAGGCATCATCCTCCAGATAGTCAGATTTGTCATGCGGCGCTGCGGTGCTACCGAACAGGGTCAGCAATCTGGCAGACCGGAGAAGTTCTGCCGTCGAACGCGCGTCCAGCCAGCGTACATGCCAATCCTCGGAAGCGCGGCTTCCGCGATGTGTAAGCCTAAGAATAACAAAGATGAGGATTACCTCGATGGACACGCAGGCTGCCTTCGCAAGTATGGAGTTTTCCGTCGTCCACCAGAATACACTAATCAACCCCACTAGAACCGCCACACCCGCTAAAAGGAAGTTGACAATGTAGGTTGAACGGTAGGCGTGACTGCAATGCAGAGCCACATTGTCCGCGCGCCGCCAGCGAGGCTCCAGCTTATCCTTCAAGGCAGCCGCGAAGTCGGCTCCACCGATCTTGTGAGCGCGCTCGTGGAATCGTTTCCAAGCGTCCTCCGTAGTTTGGTTGACCGTGTAGTCGAGCTTCCTCCGATACTGACGCCCAGTCAGAATTGTCCGCATCAGGTCGTAGTAGCTCCAAGACGACCCCTTGCGCTCCGGCTCTTTGAAAAACCGTCTGAGGCGCAAGCCAGCTTCACAGTCGGCGCTTGGTGGAGCCAGGAGATCATGCACAAGCCTACCAAGATCTTTTGAACACGAACCACCATGTGTGATGATCGGTTTGTTGTCGTGAAAGTCTGACAACCCGATGAGATCCGATATAATGCACGCATCACCGTCCGGCCAAATCCATATGACAGGGACGCCTCGATCGATTGCCTCACGTAGAACTTGCGCAGTACCGCCGACACCGGCTTCGCGCTCTCCGTTCCAAACAGCAATCAATATGTCTGAATGCGCGACGACCCGACGACCCGCAGCGAGATAGCCGAGGTTGGCGGAATAGCAGCTATCCGGATCACCATCGAGTTCCAGTAGACTGTGTGGCGACGGATCTCCGAGGTAGCTTTCAAAGGTTTTAAGAGCCGCAGCGGAAAAGTTCTGTGCCTGAGCATAGGCTTCCCGCGGGAATGGTAGTACCACATCCAGAGAATATCCGTGCTTTCGCGCGATCCCAGCCACAATGGTGTCCGCTCCCTCAGCAAGTGAGGTCGCGAGGCGAAGGTCCGGCTCCTGCTTAGACAGAACATCCGGGTACGCCTCTTTGACGTGCTGCGCTGCTTGTGAGAGGCACTCCAGAATCGCTTCTGAGCACTGAGCGACCTGTACGCGTTGGTCGGCGCTGAGTTTGTTTGGGCGATGTCCGGTTACACCGATCCTGAGTGTGAGCCGAGGGGCCAAGGCAGGGTCTGAAGATTGGTTCATGGAGGAAAGACCTGTAGAAAAGAAAGCTCTTCACTCGAACGCTGGTCTAATACAATTCCAAAGGCAAAGCAGCAGAGAATTAGGTGTGCTAGATTGCCAGACGCTGGTTCTGGTCATTGGGTGTTACTCTTTCGAGCCGACGCATGGAGCGAGGGATCTAACAGTGTATCCAAGCGCGATACCCCATGCCAGCGGACATGAAGGCAGCGTGTAATGTAAAGTGGGCGGTTTCGCGCAACCGCGCGGAGTAACAATCTGCAAGCCGCTCAGGCGCGGCCGAATCAACTTCCGAAGTCAGAAAAACGCCAGAGAAAGTTCGATAAACATCGTGCACATAGGCTGCTGATGCGTGATGGAACGCAGGTGCATGTCCTTGGCGCCTGCGTGCTTTCATGTGCCTCGATCGGATGGCGTTCACCGGTTTCCTTGTCGGCCTTGGCCGCCCAATCGGCACATACCGCCCAAACCCTCTCAAGGTTAGGCTCACTGGGCTGAACTCTCCCAGATTCCCATCTGCTGAAGCAGCTTTCGTCCACACCGAGCCTCTGAGCCATTTCGCGCTGAGTGAAGCCAAGGTATCGCCGCCTGGCCAAGAGCTTCTCGGGAAGGGTCGCTGGATGCTTGTACGGGTAATATCTCAGGAAGCTAATGATATGGGGCATCATCCGGATGGCAGGCGTAGTCCGGTCAGTTTCCCAGTTCACATAGGTCCATTTGTTAACCGAAATCCCTTCAGCCGCCTGACTTTGGTACAGCCCGAGCTCAAGGCGCCGTTTGAGGAGGTGCTCTCCCAAAGTTGCCGGCTGGGCCGGACCCAGAGAAGGAAGTCGAGCAATTAGAATGGCTTGGCAAAATGGCAAAAGGGTAACGCGTTGCTGCCGCTGCGGCTATCTCGACGACCCGGCGCGGGCTTGCAGCCGCGTGCCGCGCTGCGCCCAGGACTACCAGGCGAAGATCTCGGGGCCCCTTTACGACCGCATCGACCTGCAGATCGAAGTGCCGGCGGTGGCCGCGAGCGACCTGTCACTGCCACCACCGGCGGAGGGGTCCGCGGCCATCGCCGAGCGTGTCGCCGCCGCCCGGGCCCGCCAGCGGGCGCGCTTTGCCGAGCTCGAGGCGGAACCCAGGCCGCGCTCGAACGCCGAAGCCGACGGCCGCCTGCTGGAAGAGATCGCCGCCCCTGACTCGCAGGGCCGCGCCTTGCTGACCGAAGCGGCCGAGAAACTCCGCCTCTCGGCCCGCGGTTACCACCGCGTCCTCAAGGTGGCGCGCACCCTCGCCGACCTCGAGGCCAGCGCGGCCGTGCGCCGTCTGCACATTGCCGAGGCGCTGAGTTACAGGAGGTTTGGGCCCGGGCGGGGGTGAGGCAGCCTGCTAGATCCGCCCGCCTCAGGCCCGACACCCGCATTCAAGAGAATTTTGTCAGTCGAGGTTGATTCCAGCCACCAGCCTCTCCACTTGTTATTAGCACTCGCCGTTGGTGAGTGCCAACGGCGAGCAACCCTGCCGTCGAACCAAAGAAATCAAACATATAGTCGAAACACGAGAGGTCGGTTACATGAAATTCAGGCCACTGCATGACCGTGTTGTTGTTGAGCCACTCGAGGGCGACGAAAAGACCTCTGGCGGCATCATCATTCCGGACACGGCCAAGGAAAAGCCCATGGAGGGCAAGGTTACTGCTGTCGGTAACGGCAGCCGTGGTGATGACGGGAAAATTCAGGCCTTGGACGTCAAGAAGGGCGACAAGGTGCTGTACGGCAAGTGGTCGGGAACTGAAGTCAAGCTGGATGGCAAGACTCTTTTGATCATGCGCGAGTCCGACATCATGGGCATACTTCAGTAAGGAGCATGGAAAAAAATGGCTGCTAAAGAAGTCAAATTCGGATCCGACGCCCGCGCGCGTATGCTGCGCGGCGTCGACATTCTAGCGGACGCGGTCAAGATCACGCTCGGTCCGAAGGGCCGCAACGTTGTGCTTGATAAATCATTTGGCGCACCACGTATCACCAAGGACGGTGTGACGGTCGCGAAGGAGATAGAGCTTTCCGATAAATTCGAGAACATGGGCGCACAGATGCTGCGCGAAGTGGCCTCGAAGACAAACGATATCGCCGGTGACGGCACCACCACGGCAACCGTGCTGGCACAGTCGATCGTGCGTGAAGGCGCCAAGGCCGTTGCCGCCGGCATGAACCCGATGGATCTGAAGCGCGGCGTCGATCTCGCGGTTGCGGCCGTCGTCGCCGATCTGCAGAAACAGTCGAAACGCATCCAGACCAGCGACGAAGTCGCCCAGGTTGGCACCATCTCGGCCAACGGCGAAGTCGAAATCGGCAACATGATCGCCGAGGCCATGCAGCGGGTCGGCAAGGAAGGCGTGATCACGGTGGAAGAGGCCAAGTCCTTGGCCACCGAACTCGACGTCGTCGAGGGCATGCAGTTCGACCGTGGTTACCTGTCGCCCTACTTCATCACCAACGCCGACAAGATGGTCTGCGAGATGGAGAGCCCCTACATCCTGCTGCACGAGAAGAAGCTGACCGGACTGCAGCCCTTGCTTCCACTTTTGGAAGCCGTGGTGCAGTCGGGCAAGCCGCTGCTCATCGTCGCCGAGGACGTCGAGGGCGAGGCGCTCGCCACCCTGGTTGTCAACAAGCTGCGGGGCGGCCTCAAGGTCGCCGCCGTCAAGGCGCCGGGCTTCGGTGATCGCCGCAAGGCCATGCTGGAAGACATCGCCATCCTTACCGGCGGTCAAGTCATTTCCGAGGACCTCGGCATCAAGCTGGAAGGCGTGACCCTGGACATGCTCGGTTCGGCCAAACGGCTGGTCATCACCAAGGACGAGACGACGATTATCGATGGCGCGGGCAAGAAGAAGGAGATCGAGGGCCGCTGCACGCAGATTCGTGCCCAGGCCGAAGAGACCACTTCCGACTACGACAAGGAAAAGCTGCAGAAACGCCTGGCCAAGCTGGCCAAAAACGTTGCGGTGATCCGTGTCGGCGGCGCGACGGAAGTCGAGGTCAAGGAGCGCAAGGACCGGGTCGAGGATGCCATGAACGCGACCCGCGCCGCGGTCGAGGAGGGCGTCGTCGCTGGTGGCGGTGCCGCGCTTCTGGCGGCGGTCAAGGCGCTGAAGAAAATCGAGCCGGAGAACGACGACCAGAAAGTCGGCATTGATATTGTGCGCCGGGCTCTACAGGCGCCGGTGCGTCAAATCGCCGAAAACGCCGGTGCGGAGGGTTCGATCGTGGTCGGCAAGATCAATGAATCCAAGGCCGGATTTGGCTACGATGCTCAGAATGGCATCTACGTCGATATGTTCAAGGCGGGCATCATCGATCCGACGAAGGTGGTGCGGACGGCGTTGCAGGACGCCTCATCCATCGCCGGTCTGCTGATCACCACCGAAGCCATGGTGGCTGAGGCGCCCGAGAAGAAGGGCGCAGGCCATGGGGCCCCTGACATGGGCGGCATGGGCGGTATGGGCGGCATGGGCGGCATGGGTTTCTAACCCGCCATCCCATTCCTCTGTTAAAGAGAGGCCGCGGCGGTGCCGCGGCCTCGATCTTTTTTTAGTTGGCGGCACCGTCTGGAAGACATGCGCGAGATCAGTCCCGCGGTCGTGCGGGGCCGCCAGAGGCACCAGCCCAGCATAGACCCGACGGGACTGGTGCAAGTTCTCCAGTCGACCCTCGCCAACGACCAGCCGGGGCCGTCGTCCGGTTCTCTCGGAAAAATGCCACCGCGCTTACGAAATATGATTGAAGGACTTTTGAAATGACGCAACGGCGACAAGAGATCGAGGTGTTTGTGCGGGATCTCGTCGCCGAAATCGCAGCTTTCGAGGCGGCGGGGATAACTGCGCCGCAAGCCATCGCCGATCATCTCAACGCCAGGGGCGTCACGACCCGAAAGGGACGGCGCTGGACCGGCGCGATTGTGGCCAAATTTCTCAGCAGCTCGGGCGCCAAGCGCTACCGCCGGGGCGGGAATTCGGGGTGCGGGGTAGAGCCGATGGGAAATCCTGACACGCCGTCCAACGCGCCCGATAATGCAGAACTGCAGCACATTTCGGAAAAAACCATCGGCCATTATGACCGGGTGGCCAAGGGTTATTGGGACGGCACCCGAAATCACGATGTCAGCCAGAATTATGAAGCTTTCTTGGGCGCGATCGAGGGCGATCCCCCCTTTACCATCCTCGATCTGGGGTGTGGGCCAGGTCGGGATTTGCGCTACTTTCGATCCTTGGGCCACGCCGCCATGGGCCTCGACGGGTCGAAGACCTTCGTCGCCATGGCGCGCGGCTATGCCGAGTGTGATGTGCTGCACCAGAATTTTCTCGCGCTGAACTTGCCGGTGAACCGCTTCGACGGAATTTTCGCAAATGCGTCACTGTTCCACGTGCCGAGCGCTGCGTTGCCCCGCGTGTTGGCCGAAGTCGCCGAATCTCTAAAGCCTCGGGGGGTCCTGTTCTGCTCAAACCCGAGGGGAAGCAACGAAGAAGGTTTCAGCGCCGACCGCTACAGTTGCTTCTACGATCTTCGCATTTGGCGCGATTTCGTCACTGCTGCCGGGTTTATGGAGCTCAGGCACTACTACCGCCCTCCGGGACTCCCGCGCGACAAGCAGT
>JAJFGM010000301.1 GCA_021776145.1 Kiloniellaceae bacterium
GGCCGACGAGTTCAAACGCGAGCAGACCGTCGACCTGCGCGAGGACAAGCTGGCCCTGCATCGCCTGAAGGAGGTCGCCGAGAAGGCCAAGATCGAGCTGTCGTCCTCGACACAGACGGAAATCAACCTGCCCTTCATCACCGCCGACGCCAGCGGTCCCAAGCACCTCAACATCACGCTGACCCGCGCCAAGCTCGAAGCGCTGGTTGACGAACTGGTGCAGCGCACGATGAAGCCGGTGCAGGCGGCCCTGAAAGATGCCGGCGTGTCGCCGGCCGAGGTCGACGAAGTCATCATGGTCGGCGGCATGACCCGCATGCCCAAGGTGCTGGAGACGGTAAACAGCTTCTTCGGCAAGGAACCGCACCGCGGCGTCAATCCGGACGAGGTGGTCGCCATCGGCGCCGCCATCCAGGGCGGCGTGCTGCGCGGCGACGTCAAGGACGTGTTACTATTGGATGTCATGCCGCTGTCGCTCGGCATCGAGACCCTGGGCGGCGTCCTGACCAAGCTGATCGACCGCAACACCACCATCCCGACGAAAAAGAGCCAGGTCTTCTCGACCGCCGAGGACAACCAGAGCGCGGTGACCATCCGCGTGTTCCAGGGCGAACGTGAAATGGCGGCCGACAATAGGATGCTCGGCCAGTTCGACCTGGTCGGCATCCCCTCGGCGCCGCGCGGCGTGCCGCAGATCGAGGTCACCTTCGACATCGACGCCAACGGCATCGTCAACGTCAATGCCACGGACAAGGCGACCGGCAAAGAGCAGGCGATCCGCATCGAAGCCTCTGGCGGCCTCAGCGACGGCGACATCGAGCGCATGGTCAAGAACGCCGAGGAGGACGCCGAAGAGGACAAGAAGCGGCGCGAGCTGGTGGAAGCCCGCAATCACACCGAAGCCCTGGTGCACCAGACCGAAAAGACCCTGAGTGAGGCCGGCGACAAGGCCCCGGCCGGCGACAAGTCGGCGGCCGAGGAGGCCATGAAGGCGGTCAAGGAAGCCGCCGAAGGCGAAGACGTCGAAGCCATCAAATCGACGTTACAGACCCTCGGCGAGATCTCCATGAAGCTCGGCCAGGCTCTCTACGAGGCGATCCAGGCTGAAGAAGGCGGCGACGGCGCGAGCCCGGACGGCGATGTAGGCAGTGACGAGGCCGTGGTCGACGCCGACTTCGAAGAGGTCGACGTTGATCTTGAGGGTGCCGAAGCTTCGAGTTCGGGAAAGCCAGAGCTCGGCTCCGCTCAGGTTGGCGACAGCGAGGTTCGCGCGCTCTTGAGTCAGCTGGCTCTGGCGGTACAAGCTGGAGTGCTGAGCAGTGACATGCAGCGTGAACTAATGCAGCTTCTGAGCGCCGAAACCGAGAAGGCGGGGGTGCCGCTACTAGAAACTGAAGGGCAGCTTGGGCCTCCGTCCAAGATTTTCATCTCCTATCGTCGAAACGACGCTCAAGGGATCGTCGGCCGGCTCTTCGATCGGCTCGCCGCTGAGTTCGGCGATGAGAACATCTTCATCGATATTGATAAGATACCCTTTGGGGTGGACTTCCGCGAGCACATCTACCAGACGGTGCGTCAGTGCTACGTATTACTTTGTGTCATTGCCGGCGATTGGCTCAAAGAGAACACCGGGGAGCCGATGCGGTCAAACCCAAATGATTTCGTCCGGCTCGAACTCGAACATGCTATGGCGCTCAAAGTTCCGATTATTCCGGTGACGGTCGAGGGACGCACCGTGCCAGAGATTAATCAGCTCCCTAAGAGTCTCGAAGCCTTATACTATATCAATGCAGCGCCGTTGGACGGTTTACGCGACTTCAACACCCACGTGAACCGACTGATTCAAAGTATCAAAGACCTCAGGTAAAAGAACGCCGAACCGAGCTAAGGACCACAGTTTCAATTGCTTCCTCCCGTGGGAACTTAGTCGTGAGAAGCCGTCTAAGCTTGGATAAATCGGTCATCGTATTACGAAGGTAGTGAACGCACTAACACGATGTGTTTAGGTCTTTTCCGGGTCAAAAGCGTCGGTAAACGGCAAGGGGGCCCAACGGCCGCTTAGCGATCCGTAAGCGGACCCTGTACTCGGCCGCGTCGAATGGCCGTCCTTGGCCGATAACGGGCCTTCGGGTTCAAACTGAGATACTCCCGAACCTTCCGGTGCCTGGGCCTCTCTGCTAAGCTTCCTTTCCGAGTCGCATCTTCGGCTGGGCACGGCGAATGATCCACGCAGGGGCGGGTGGAAGGCCGTGACGTTCCCAAACTTCGCATCCGCGGTGCGCGCGAGAAGACAGGTTCATGACAATTCGCAGGCTGCCAGAGACGCTGGTCAACCGCATTGCGGCGGGCGAAGTCGTCGAACGGCCGGCGGCGGCGGTCAAGGAACTGGTCGAGAACGCCATCGACGCCGAGGCCGGCAACATCGACGTGGTCATGCGCGACGGCGGCCGGGCGCTTATCGCGGTTACGGATGACGGCCGCGGCATGTTGCCCGGCGAGTTGGAACTGGCGGTTGAACGGCATGCGACATCGAAGCTGCCGTCGGACGACCTCGTCAACATCGCATCGTTGGGATTTCGCGGCGAGGCGCTGCCGTCGATCGCCGCGGTCTCGCGCCTGACGCTGGCCAGCCGTGCCAGCGGGTCCGAGGAGGCCTGGAAGCTGACGGTCGAGGGCGGCCGTCGCGGCCCCTTGGCGCCGGCCGCCCTGCCGCGGGGAACCCGGGTCGAGGTGCGCGATCTTTTTTATGCGACGCCGGCGCGGCTCAAGTTCCTCAAGACCGCCCGCACGGAACTGACACATGCCGAAGATGCGGTCAAACGGCTGGCAATGGCGCACCCGCACATCGGCTTTACTCTCGCCGACGACAATCGCAAACTGCTCGATCTGGCGGCGGCTCAGGGCGAACTCTTCGCCGCCCGGCTGCGCCGCCTGACGGCGGTGATGAGCCGCGACTTCGCCGCCAATGCCCTGCCCATCGAGGCCGAGCGGGAAGGCCTTTACCTCAGTGGGTATATCGGACTGCCGACCCTCAATCGCGGCAATGCGCAACAGCAGTTCCTCTTCGTCAACGGCCGTCCGGTGCGCGACAAGCTGCTTTACGGGGCCATCCGCGGCGCCTATCAGGATTTTTTGGCCCGCGACCGTCACCCCCTGGTGGCGCTGTTTCTCGAACTGGCGCCCGAACTGGTCGACGTCAATGTCCACCCGGCCAAGGCGGAGGTCCGGTTTCGCGACCCGGGACTGGTGCGCGGCCTGATCGTCAGTGCCGCCAAACACGCGCTGGCGGCGGCTGGCCACCGCGCGTCGACGACGGTATCGCAGAGCGCGCTTGGCGCCCTGCGGCCGGCCGGCAGCGGTTATCAAGGGGGCGACAGCGCCGCCTATCAGGGCGGCGGCCGGTATGTCGTCGTCCCGCGCCTGCCGGGGTCCTATCACGCCCCCTTGCCGGGAATGGAAAGCACCGCCCCGGCGGCGCGGCAGGCGATGGGCGTGGCCGAAGCGCAGGCGCCATATGAAGCGGCCGCGGCGGGGGTGTCGGCGGATTTTCCGCTTGGCGCGGCGCGGGCGCAGCTGCACGCCACCTATGTCGTGGCGCAGACCCGCGACGGCATTGTCATCGTCGATCAACATGCGGCGCATGAACGCCTGGTATACGAACGCATGAAGGCGCAATTGGCCGAGCATGGCGTGGCGCGGCAGCTCCTGCTCCTGCCCGAAGTGGTAGAGCTGGAGGAGACCGCCGTCGAGCGCCTGGCCGGCCGTGCCGCGGAATTGGCCGAGTTGGGGCTGGTGCTCGAAGCTTTTGGCCCCGGTGCCGTCATCGTGCGCGAAGTGCCGGCCTTGCTCGGCGAGGTCGACGTCCAGGGTCTGTTGCGCGACCTCGCCGACGAACTGGCGGAGCTGGGCGAGGCGCTGGCCCTGCGCGAGCGCCTGGAACAGGTTTGCGGCACCTTGTCCTGCCACGGCTCGGTGCGAGCCGGTCGCCAGTTGAATGGCGAGGAAATGAACGCCCTGCTGCGGCAGATGGAGACGACACCGCACTCCGGTCAATGCAATCATGGCCGGCCCACTTACGTCGAACTCAAACTCGCCGATATAGAGCGACTCTTCGGAAGGCGCTAGTACAGCCCAGCGGAGATACTGACTCGCAAACTGGGTCTTTTCTTTGAGACTGGGCAGTGATTCTCTGTTGTGACCGGTTCGCAATGGAGGAAAGAGATGGGTCGCCAGGCATCACGGATTGTATTGAGTTTTGAAG
>JAJFGM010000302.1 GCA_021776145.1 Kiloniellaceae bacterium
CTTGGCCGTCTGGTCAGCGAAGTCAACGGTCCTGTGGAAGATACCGAAGCCTTTCCGACGCGCCAGGGCGATGTCCGCTATCACATCCTGGCGTTGCCGCTGAGCGACGACGAGGGCAAGGTTGATCGCGCCCTCTGTCACATTGCGCATAATTGAGCCCTGCGGCAATTCGACGCCGCTTGCCTGCGCCCGCCGAAGCGGAAATCCAGCTGGCGGAGCGCACGCCCGAAAACCCCGTGATTTGACGCAGTTGCCACGCCGCGCCGCTTGACAGTGACTATAGGCTCGGGTACATGACGGCGGTCCTCATCCAGGGCTTGCTCTGGGGGTGTAGCTCAGTTTGGTTAGAGCGCCGGCCTGTCACGCCGGAGGCCGCGGGTTCAAGTCCCGTCACTCCCGCCATCCCCCCACACAAGACATAAAACCAGGCCCGCTTGGCATCGCGCGCGGCGTCCTTATGACGCCTAGATCCGGGTGACCGCGTGGGTCCGATCCGCGGCCAGAAGCGGGCGGCACGAACGCCTCTTCACACGGCGCCCAAGGTCGCCAGGACCGTACCATGTAACCGGGCGGTCTCGGGCATCGGGGCTTTTCCCCTGGTTTCATAGGTCCTATAGTCGCACGCCTCTAAGGGTTGATTCGGCGGACGCCGAGGAACGACTTGCGCAAAGACGGTTCGGCCACTAAAGAAGGGCGAATTCGGGCGCTACGGCTAGCGTCGACGGGGGCTTCGCCAAGCTTGCATTGTTCCGCGTCCTGCGGAGCAATCGAAGAGAGGTTCAATGGAAGGCTTGCTGCTGGAGTATCTGCCAATCTTGCTGTTCCTTGGCATAGCGGTGGGACTGGCGGTTGTCATGGTCGCAGCCTCTTACATTGTCGCCAATCAGCGCCCAGATTCGGAAAAGATCTCACCTTACGAGTGCGGTTTCGAAGCCTTCGATGATGCCCGCGGTCGCTTCGATGTGCGGTTTTACCTCGTAGCCATTTTGTTCATAATTTTCGACCTCGAAGTCGCCTTCCTTTTTCCCTGGGCTGTCGCCCTGGGCGACATAGGGGTGTTCGGCTTTTGGTCAATGGTCCTGTTCCTGGGAATTCTGACGGTCGGCTTCGTCTATGAATGGCGGAAGGGAGCTTTGGAATGGGAGTAGGCGGCGATGGCGGACAGATGGCGCCGATCGCGCCTGGACCCGAGCAGGAGCGGATCTTTGCGCGGGTAAACGAAGAGATCTCCGACAAAGGTTTTATAGTCGCCAGCATGGACAAGCTTGCGGCCTGGGCGCAGTCGGGGTCGTTGTGGCCGATGACCTTCGGTCTAGCCTGTTGCGCAGTCGAGATGATGCACACCGCTTGCAGCCGCTACGACATCGATCGTTTTGGCATGGTGTTTCGCCCCAGCCCGCGCCAATCCGACGTCATGATCGTCGCCGGTACGCTGACCAACAAAATGGCGCCGGCCCTGCGCAAGGTCTACGACCAGATGCCCGAGCCACGCTGGGTCGTTTCCATGGGGTCTTGCGCGAACGGCGGCGGCTACTACCACTACTCTTACGCGGTGGTGCGTGGCTGCGACCGTATCGTCCCGGTCGACGTCTACGTCCCGGGCTGCCCGCCGACCGCCGAAGCGCTGCTATACGGACTCCTGCAATTGCAAAAGAAGATCAGGCGTCAAGCCGCGCTGGTGCGCTAGAGCGGCGGGGCGAAGGGGACGCAAGGCAAATGGCGGGGCACATGTTCGATAAGTGCGGGATTTCATGATCGAGGCAATGCAGGACCTTGGCGAGTTCATCGCCACGGCGCAGCCGCAGGACGTGCTCGGCTTCGATATCGGCTACGGTGAACTCTCCGTGGAGTGTCGGCGCGAGGGAATCGTCAAACTCTTGACCTTTCTACGCGACGACCAGAACTGCCAGTTCAAGCAGCTGATGGATGTCACCGCCGTCGACCATCCGCAGCGCGAAGAGCGTTTCGACATTGTCTATAACCTTCTTTCGCCAAAACTGAACGCCCGCCTGCGGGTCAAGCTGCGCACCGACGAAAAGACCCCGGTGACCTCGGTGACGTCGGTCTTTTCCGGCGCCAACTGGTTCGAGCGCGAGACCTGGGACATGTTCGGCGTCTTTTTTACCGACCACCCCGATCAGCGTCGCATTCTGACCGACTATGGTTTCGACGGGCATCCCCTGCGCAAGGACTTCCCCCTGACCGGCTATGTCGAAGTGCGCTATGACGGCGACCAGAAGCGGGTCGTCTATGAGCCGGTCAAGCTGACGCAGGAATATCGCAGCTTCGACTTCCTGTCGCCGTGGGAGGGTATGTTGCAGGCGCCCGGCGAAGATAAGGCGGGCGACGGCACGCAAGAGGGTGGCGAATGAGCGAAGTTCAAATCAAGCCGCTGACTCTCAATTTCGGGCCCCAGCACCCGGCCGCGCACGGCGTCTTGCGCCTGGTCCTGGAGATGGACGGCGAAATCATCGAACGCGCCGATCCGCATATCGGACTTTTGCACCGCGGAACCGAGAAGCTGATCGAATACAAGACCTATCTGCAGGCCTTGCCCTATTTCGATCGCCTCGACTACGTGGCGCCGATGAACCAGGAGCACGCCTTCGCGCTGGCCATTGAAAAGCTGCTGGGCATCGACGTGCCGATACGCGGCCAGTACATCCGCGTGCTCTATTGCGAAATCGGCCGCATTCTCAATCACATTCTCAATATCACCACTTTTGCCATCGACGTCGGTGCCATGACCCCGATCCTCTGGGGTTTCGAAGAGCGCGAACGCTTGATGGAGTTTTACGAACGGGCATCCGGCGCGCGCCTGCACGCCGCCTACTTCCGCCCCGGCGGCGTGCACCAGGATCTGCCTGCTGGCTTGCTCGACGATATTC
>JAJFGM010000303.1 GCA_021776145.1 Kiloniellaceae bacterium
CCCGGTGACCGTCAATTCGTCGGCAAGTTCCGGTGTGGAGCTTTCGATTTCGTCGGCGACCCGGACCAGCGTCGCATCCAGGCTGAGGCCGGCCTCGGCGCAGATGACCATCAGATCGAGGGCGTCGGGCAAGGCCTTGCGGATCATATCCTGGCGTTTCTGCGCCGCGTTCTTGACCACGACGTCGGGCGCATAAGCGCCGACCATGACGCTGCCAAGCGCAACCAGGGCCTTCATCGGCGGCTCGAGTTGGTAAATGTCGAGGCCGTAGACGAAAAACACCGCGATGCCGCCAAAGATGAAAGGCAAGGACAGCTTGAAGAAGAAGAATTTGACCAGGACGTCCTTCGATCGCCAACCTGCATGCATCAGCTTGATCGAGATTTTCCGCGCCTGAACGCTTTTCAGCAGCCTGAGCTGGCTGACGACCTTGTGCATCAGTCCGAGTGTCTGCAGTCGCTCCTTGCGCCGCACTGGGCCGCCGGCGCCGGCGCGCAGGGCGGCGCGTTGGGCGCCCAGGGCGCGGGCGCGTTTGATGCCGGGATCGCGCGCCAGAAGGGCGACCCAGACGAGCACGGCCACGGCCAGCGCCGAGAAACTCGACATGCCGATGATCGCGTCGTCGATCGTGACACCGGGCGGAAGGTAGGCTTCTAGGTTCATACCTCGAATTTCACCATGCGATACATGACGAACGCGCCGACCAAGAATGAGGTGATACCCAAGCCGATCAGCACGTTGCCGCGCGGATCATCGACCAGGGTCATGATGTAACCCGAGTTCGTCAGATAGATCATGACCGACATGACAAAGGGCAACGAACCGATGATGTAGGCGCTGGCCTTGGCCTCGGACGACAGGGCCTTGATCTTCAATCCGAGCTGGCGCCGCCGGCGCAGAACTTCCGAGAGATTCTCCAACGTTTCGGCGAGATTGCCGCCGGTCTCGGATTGGATCGACAAGGCGACGACGAAGAAATTGAACTCTTGGATATCCAGGCGCGCCGAGGCTTCATACAGGGCTTCGTCCATCTTCTTGCCCATGGCCAGATTGTCGATAACCTGTTTCAACTCGCCGCCCACGGGATCGCTGATCTCTTCCGAGGCCGACTTGATCGATTCCGTGATCGGTAGGCCGGATTTGAGGCCGCGTACCATTAGATCGATGGCTTCGGGGAAAACGGCGATGAATTTCCGCGTCCGCCGGGCCTTGAGGTAGGCCACGATAAAGTATGGAATGCCGACGCCGGCGAAGATGCCGAGGGGGATCGCCGCCAGGGTAGGCAGAAGATGCGTGTGGATGACGGCCGCCGAAACGACGCCAGCCAGGATCATGCAGAACAACAGGTAGTTGGCCAATGAAGTCCGCAGACCGGCGCTGGCTAGACGCAACCGTAGGACGTCCGGGCGTGGCAGCGCGTGTTTGATCAGGTGGTCGAGAATGGCGATTTCGCTGTCGACCGTCTGGCGCCGGACCGAGATCACTTGATCGGCGGTCATCGGTTTGTTGCGGGCCATTTTAACGCGCGTCAGGCGTCGCACGAAGCGACGCCGCGAACCGTCGCCGGCAAGGAGTATGACAAGGACAACGACGACGCCCAGGGCAATTCCGCAGACGAGAATCACGTCCTCGAGCAGGAGTTGTCCGCCGAGCAGGTTTTCCAGCTTGCTCATCCCAGCGCATCCAAGAGTGTGCGGTCAAGGCCGTAGTAGGCGGCCTTGGTCGCGAAATGGGGGCGCAGTCCCGAGGGCGCGAAACGGCCCCTGATGATACCGTCGTTATCCTCGCCCTCGAATTCGAAGGAGAACAGCGTTTGCGTGGTGATGATGTCGCCTTCCATGCCGACGACTTCTTCGATATGCGTGATTCGGCGCATACCGTCGCGCATGCGCGAGATCTGGACCACCATGTCGACGGCGGATGAGATCTGCGTCCGCACGGCCTTGGCGGGGAGGTTTATTCCGGCGAGGCCGATCATGTTTTCCACGCGCGTCAAGGCTTCGCGTGGCCGGTTGGCGTGCAGCGTGCCCAGCGAGCCGTCGTGACCGGTGTTCATAGCTTGCAGCAGATCGACGGCTTCGGAGCCACGAACCTCGCCAAGGATGATGCGGTCCGGCCGCATACGCAGCGAGTTCTTGACAAGGTCGCGCATGGTGATCTCGCCCTTGCCTTCAAGGTTGGCCGGGCGGGTCTCCAGGCGTACCACATGCGGTTGCTGCAGCTGCAGTTCGGCGGCGTCCTCGATGGTGACGATGCGCTCGCCGATGTCGATCATCTGCGACATTGCGTTCAACAGTGTCGTCTTGCCCGAACCGGTACCGCCAGAGATGAGGATGTTGAGGCGGCTGCGCGCGGCGATCTTGAGCACCACGGCCATGGCTTCGGAAATGTTGCGTTGCTGCTGCATCTTGTCGAGCGTGATGCCCTGCTTGGCGAACTTACGAATCGAGATCGAGGGGCCGTCGATCGCTAGGGGCGGAATGATGATGTTGACGCGGCTGCCGTCCATGAGCCGGGCGTCGACCAGCGGGCTGGACTCGTCGACGCGACGGCCGATTTGCGAAACGATGCGGCGCGCGATGTTGAGCAGGTGCTCGTTGCTCTGGAACTTGATGTCGCTCAGTTCCAGCTTGCCCTTGCTCTCGACGTAGACCTGGTTGGGCCCGTTGACCATGATGTCGGTGACGTTGTCGTCGGCGAGCAGGGGTTCCAGCGGACCCAGGCCCAGCATGTCGTCGAGCATGATCTCGACGATGGCTTGCTGTTCCGGCAGGTTGAGGTGCAGCTTTTCG
>JAJFGM010000304.1 GCA_021776145.1 Kiloniellaceae bacterium
CCCCCTGACTTTAGCGACGCGCGCGCGGGCCGGGTTACGGTTTGAGATCCCAAGGACCGCTACACTGCGCCCCGCGCGATGCCCGAACAGATCCCATCGAGCCGGTTCAATCCATTCGGCCTCTGCTTTATACATTCAAGGTCTTGCGCGGCTTTCTGCGGTTGGCCGAATCGCTGAAGGCGGGCCCAACCAATCGCAGGCGGCTCTAGGAGGCTACGGCGATGCCCCAAAAGATCTGTGCGAACCACCGGAAAGACCTATATAAAACCGCATGACTGAACTCACGCCGCCGCGACCGGTCGTCCTCTGCATCCTGGACGGATGGGGTCACTCGGATGTCCGCGACAACAACGCCGTGCGCCTTGGCCGCACGCCGAACATTGATGCCATCGCCGCCGCCGGTCCGACCGCGCTGCTCGACGCCTCGGAGGGCGAGGTCGGGCTACCCGCCGGTCAAATGGGCAACTCCGAGGTCGGACATATGAACATTGGCGCCGGACGTGTTGTCATGCAGGACCTGCCGCGCATCGACGCCGACATCGCAAGCGGCGACTTTCGCGACAATCCGGGCTTGACCGGGTTCATCGGCAAGTTGAAAGCCAACGGCGGCAGCGCCCACCTGCTCGGCCTTTTGTCGCCGGGCGGCGTTCACTCGCATCAGGACCAGATGGCGGCCTTGGCCCAGGCCATCGACGCCGCCGGGGTGCCGGTGGTGGTGCACGCGTTTCTCGACGGCCGCGATACGCCGCCACAAAGCGCCCTTGCATACATCAAGAACTTTCGGACGGCGGCACCCAAGGCGACCTTTGCGACGGTTTCGGGCCGCTACTATGCAATGGACCGCGACACACGCTGGGAACGAGTCTCGCGCGCCTACGACGCCATCGTCACGGCGCAGGGCGCGCAAGCGACCACGCCGGCCGGGGCGGTTGAACAGAGCTACGCGGCCGGCGTCGACGACGAATTCGTTCTACCCACGGTGATCGACGGTTATCACGGCATAGCCGGCGGCGACGGCCTCCTGATGGCTAACTTTCGCGCCGATCGGGCCCGCGAGATCCTCCATGCCCTGCTCGATCCGGCGTTCGATGGCTTCGAGCGCCGCGACCAACCGGATTTCGCCGTGGCGGTCGGCATGGTCGAGTACTCGACCGCCCTCAACGCCTTCCTTGATACGCTCTATCCGCCCATTGACCTTGCCGACACACTGGGCGAGGTGGTTGCCACGGCGGGCCTCAAACAGCTGCGTATCGCCGAAACCGAAAAGTACGCGCACGTAACCTTTTTCCTCAACGGTGGCCGCGAAGAGCCCTTCGACGGCGAAGAGCGGATCATGGTGCCGTCACCGAAGGTCGCGACCTATGATCTGCAACCGCAGATGTCGGCATTGGAGGTGACCGACAAGCTGGTCGATGCCATTGCCGGCGGCGCCTTCGACCTTGTGGTCTGTAACTATGCCAACGGCGACATGGTCGGTCATACCGGCAACCTCGAAGCCGCCATCGTGGCGGTCGAAACGATTGATGACTGCGTCGGCCGCGTCGCCGAAGCGGTACGCGCCGCTGGCGGCTGCATGATCGTGACCGCCGACCACGGCAATGCCGAACAGATGCGCGATGCGGCGCGCGATCAGGCGCACACTGCCCACACCCTCAACAAAGTGCCCCTGCTTCTGGTCAACGGACCCAGCAATACCGATGCGCTGTCAAATGGCCGCCTGTCGGACATCGCGCCGATGATCCTCGATCTCATGGGCCTGCCAAAACCTGCCGTCATGACCGGGCAGACGCTGATCCGCCGCGCGGCCGACGAAGCGGCGGCAGAATAAGGTGGCGCCGCAAGGATCCCGGGCAGCGTTCCCCTGGGGTCGATCTATGATGCCCGCGCCGCGCCCGGCGGCGGTTTTGGCGCTCGTCGGCGCTAGCATGATGGCCGCGCATTTCGGAATCTGGCCCGGCGTCGCCGCCGAAAAAAACCTCGACGAGATCGAAAAAGCCGTCGAGGAAGGCCGCAGCAAGGCCTCGGAACTCGAGCGTAAAGCCGAAACCCTGCGCCGCGAGACCCAGTCGTTGCGCGTCAGTCTGATCGGCGCCGCCCGCGAAGCGCAGGACTACGAAGAGAAGCTCTCGCGCATCGAGGCCGAACTGGCCGAACTGGAGACCGAGGAAGCCAGCAAGGCCGCCGACCTCAAGGCGCGCCATGTCCAACTGGCGCGAACCATGGCGGCCCTGCAGCGCATCGCCATTCAACCGCCCGAGGCGTTGATCGCTGCCCCGGCCTCGCCAGTCGACACCATGCGCAGCGCCATGCTTTTACGCGTCGCCGTGCCGGAAATCGAACGCCGCGCCCAAACCGTACGCCTGGAGCTCGGCGCGCTCGACAGCCTGCGCGCACGCATCGCCCGGCAGCGCCAGGAACTGGACGGCGCGAACCAGCAGCTGCTGCTCGAACGCGCCCGCATCTCGGCCCTCATCCAGCGCAAGGACGAACTGCAGAACGCCGTTTCGGCCGAACAACAAGCCGCGACGCGGCGCGTCGCCAGGCTGGCCGGGCAGGCCGCCGACCTGCGCGAGCTGATGGAACGGGTGGCGCGCGAGTCGGCGGAGCGTGACGGCCTTATTGCCGCGGCCCTGGCGCGCGCCGAGGCGGCACGCAAACGCGATGAAGCCCAGGCCCGTGCCGAAGCCGCCGCAAAAGCACAGGCCGCGGCCCAGGCCCTGGCGACCGCCGAAGCCGAGGCGACTTCGCAAGCCCGAGCCGCGGCGCAGACCCAAGCAAGATCGGACGCAGCAGAATCGGACGCAGCAGAATCGGACGCGGCAAAACCGAACCCGGGGCCGGCTGACCGCGAGGCGGACGCCGCGACCGATAGGGAAACGCAATCGCAAGCGCAAATGGCCCAAATTTCCAGGCCGCCGAACATCCGCGCCTTTCCCGAGGAAAAGAACAGCCTGGTGCTGCCGGCGCGCGGCCGCGTGGTGACACGCTACGGCCAGCGCGTGACCGCCGGACTCAATGGCGATGGGGCTTCCAAGGGCGTAATTATCGCGACCAGACCGGGCGCCCAGGTCGTGGCGACCTTCGATGGCAGAATTGTGTACGCCGGTGAGTTCCGTCACTACGGCCAAATCTTGATCATCGACCACGGCGGGCGGTATCATACGCTGCTCGCAGGCCTGGACCGAATCGATGCGGTTGTCGGCCAATGGGTACTGGCGGGAGAGCCCGTGGCAATAATGCAGAGTTCGCGTGGCCAAAGCCCGGAACTCTATCTTGAACTCCGACGCACAGGGCAGCCGATCAACCCCTTGCCCTGGCTTGCAAAAATTGGCGATAAGGTGCGAGGCTAATGCGCAAACTCTACATCGCGGCCTTTGCGGCCGCCCTGATGATTCTTCCGCTTTCGATTTCGGCGAAAGAAAACCACTCCGAAACCTACAGGCAGCTGCAGCTCTTCAGCGATGTCTTTGAACGGATTCGCGACGACTATGTCGAGGAGACGACGGACGAGCAGCTGATCGAGTTTGCCATTCAAGGCATGCTCACGGCTCTCGACCCACACTCCAGCTACCTCAATCCGAAGTCCTACAAGGACATGCGGGTGCAGACCAAGGGCGAATTCGGCGGCCTCGGCATCGAGGTCACGATGGAGAACGGCTACGTCAAGGTGGTCTCGCCGATCGACGATACACCGGCCTTCCGAGCCGGTGTGGAAGCCGGCGATTTCATCACCCACCTCGACGGCGAGCCGGTTCTCGGCCTCACCCTCAATCAGGCGGTCGAACGCATGCGGGGCAAGGTGAACACCGATCTGATCGTGAAGATCCTTCGTGTCGGCAGCGAACCTTTCGATCTGACAATCACCCGAGACGTCATCAAGATTCAGTCGGTCCGCAGCCGCGTCGAAGGCAACATCGGCTACCTGCGCGTTACCACCTTCAACCAGCAATCGACGAAGGGCCTGGAAAAGGGCATCAAGAGGATCCGCGACGAGTTGGGTGACAAGCTGCAGGGATTTGTGCTCGATCTGCGCAACAACCCCGGCGGCCTGCTCGACCAGGCAATCTCGGTCTCCGATACCTTCATCGATCAGGGTGAAATCGTCTCGACGCGCGGCCGCGAGGTCGACGATTCACAACGTTTCAACGCCACCCCAGGTGACCTGACCGGTGGCCTGCCGCTCGTCGTACTGCTTAACGGTGGTTCGGCCTCGGCCTCGGAAATCGTCGCCGGCGCCCTGCAGGACCATCGCCGCGCCGTTCTCATGGGGACCAAGTCCTTCGGCAAGGGTTCGGTACAGACGATCATTCCGCTCACCGGCCAGGGCGCCATGCGGCTGACCACGGCACGTTATTACACGCCGTCCGGCCGCTCGATCCAGGGCAAGGGAATCGAGCCCGACATCATCGTCGAACAGGCAAAAATCGAGACCGCCGAACAGGGCCCGCAACGCCGCGAAGCCGATCTGCGCGGCGCTCTGGAGAACGAAGGCGACAGCAGCGGCGACGGCGCTCCCGACCCAAGCCGGGTGACGGACACCGCGCGCCAGGACTATCAGCTGACGCGCGCCCTGGACCTGCTGCGTGGATTGTCGCTGTACAGCGAAAGGGCGGCCCTCAACTAGGAATTCCGAGGGCCGAGGGGACAAATTTCGGTGGAGTGATACTTGGCCACCGCGGGCACGCAGCCGGACGACGTCTTACCCGTTGCATTGCTCGTAACGTGGTCGTCGGTGCTCGCGCTCGTTTTGTTGGCGTCGGCCTATATCTCCTTCGGTCCGGAGCCCACACAGCCGCGCGTCGAACCCCTGGTCCTGGCGCTGCCGCCCTTCGAAGTGGCCAAGCCGACGGCGCGGCCGCAAAACGAAGCGCTAGCGTCGGCACTGGCGGAGAGCGCCGACGGCGCAACAGGCGGTCTTGTGGACGCGGTTTCAGAAAGTCCGGATTTGGAGGGTGCGATCGGGGCCGCCACGGCCGCGGCGCCGGAAGAGACCGAGGAACCCGATGTCGGCGAAACCGCTGTCGCCGATGGCGCAGCCGAGGAGTCGGCCGGAGCGGAAACAGCAGACAACGAGGCCATGCAACAAGTGGCCGAGGCGATGGCCGAAACCAGCCCGCGGGTTGGCGGCTCGGAGGCAACAAGCGAGGCGGCACAGGTCGCCACTCTGCGTCTGCCCGAGCCGACCCAGCCGACGGAGCCGGCCTGGCGGGCCTACCGCCGCCCCTTCGACGAAGCCGATACGCGGCCGCGTATCGCGGTGGTGGTCACCGGTCTCGGGCTATCGGAAAACGCGACAATGGCGGCCATCAAGACCCTGCCGCCCGAAGTGACGCTGTCCTTCACGCCCTACAGCCGCAACCTCAACCAGATCATCGCCCTGGCCCGCGCCAACGGCCACGAGGTCATGCTCGACCTGCCGATGGAGCCCCTGGCC
>JAJFGM010000305.1 GCA_021776145.1 Kiloniellaceae bacterium
TTTCGTTGGTGACGATCGGCAAGGGCAGGGTGACCTTCTTGGGCACGTCGCCGCCGTCGAGCTTCTTGACCGCGAGCTTGAGTGCCAGCCCGCCGGAATAGGGCGGCGATGCATAGGAAATACGGGGCGCTCCCATGGGCCGGTAAGCACCGTTCGCACCCTCGACCTCGGTCCCCATCGACAACATCTGGACGCGGCCGCCGTTGGCGCCTTCGCCAGCGCAGGGCAGCAGATCTTTCTCCGTCTTGCCCGCTTCGAGCTGCATCGCGTTGGCGGTGTAGCAGCCGACTTGCATCCACAAGCCATCGATGCTGTCCCAGTTGCGGGTCGCCAGGATTTTCGAAAGCTCGGTACGCGCGACCGCCTGGCTCCACATGCCGACGGCTTCGGAAACGATCTTGATCCCCGGCTCCTTGGAAAAGACCTCTTTGGCGGCCTTGGTCCGCAGGTTATCGACAGAGGTGCCCGGGACGCCGGTGATGACAACGATCTCGCCCTTGCCGCCCAGCTTCTCGACCAGCCATTCCGCCGTCACCCGACCAGCTTCGGGTTGATCGATCGAGATGTTGTATGCGCAGGGTTCGGTGATTTCGGCATCATAGGCGAACACCAAAACACCCTTCGCGCAGGCATTCTTCACGACCGAATTGAGAGCGGTTGGCGAGATCGGGAAGATCACGATCGCATCCGCTCCGGCCTGAACCATCGCGTTTATTTGTTGAATTTGGCGCTGAGCGTTGGGGCCCGCCACCTGAACCTTCAAGTCGACCTTGTCGACCATGCTCTTATGCCCGGCCATGGCCTTGACCATGTTGGCGGCTTCAGCCTGCCAATCGTTGCCAATAAAGCTCATGCTCAGGAAAATCTTGTACTTTTCCTTAGCCGCGGCTGGCTTTGAGATGCCGGCCACTCCGAGCGCCATTGCCGCCATTACGGCAAAGGTCGCAATACGCGATACCAAACGCATTGTAGTCCTCCCTGAAAATTATCCCGTCGCCGATTGTCCGGCGCTATAGCCGGTGCGCGTCGGCATACTTCCAAAAAACGAACCAGCCGAATTGACTGGTTCTTGCTTTCATTCTTTTGATCATAGATCATACATCAAAGATCAGACAAGATTGAATTTGCCGCCAGCGTCGTACCCATCGGTTGTGCGGGCGAAGAGGCGACGGACAGGAATAGGCTGCGGCCGAGGCAATTTTCCGTTAGGTGATCTCCAGATGATGGAAAAGTTGGTACAGCAGGTGTCGGAGTTGCCAGTGGCGCGGCTGCCACGGGACACACTTCAAGAGAGGGTGTTCCGCCAGCTGTCCGATTTGATTCTGGACGGCGAGATCGCGCCCGGGCAGCTGGTCAAGATCCAGGCGCTGGCCGAGGCGTTCGGCGTCAGCACGATGCCGGTCCGCGAAGCCTTGAAACGCCTGACCGCCGCCAAGGCATTGACCGTCGTCTCGGGACGATCGATCGGTATTCCTCCGCTCAACGCCGACCGCCTGGAGGATTTGCGCAGGGTTAGAATTGAAATCGAAAGCCTCGCCGCGGAGTGGGCTGCCTCGAATATCGACGAGGACGGAATCTCGGAGCTGACAGATCAACTGTCGCGGATGGAGTCCGCCACGGCGGCGGGAGATGTGAAAGGCTATCTGCGTGCCAACCGCGCCTTTCATTTCATCGTTTACGCCGCGGCCGGCTCGGACTCCCTGCTATCGATCATCGAGAATCTCTGGCTACAAATCAGTCCCTACTTCAACCTGCTGCACGGTTCAGGTAATTATTCGGCCTCGAATGAACAGCACGAAGCGATGCTCACGGCGATTCGCGCCAGAGACAAATCGGCTCTGAAGACCGCGGTTCGCGCCGATATCGATGGCGCCTACGATGTCTTGACGCGGCTCCTGGACTGACTCTCGGCGCTGGGTGCCAAGGCACCCCAATGGCCGGCATTTGTTGCTATCGCGGAAAGTATGTTCGCTTCAGCGGCGAGCCTGGAAAAAGGCGCGCAACAGATCCCCGGCGGCCCGCTCGCCGATGCCGCCGAAGACCTCTGGGCTGTGATGGCAGGTTGCTTGCTCGAAAATACGCGGGCCGTGGTCGACGCCGCCGCTTTTTGGATCGTAGGCGCCGTAGTAGAGCCGCCTGAGTCGGGCAAAGGAGATCGCCGCCGCGCACATCGGGCAGGGCTCCAGGGTGACATAGAGGTCAGCCCCCGTCAGGCGCTTGGCGCCGAGCCGGCGCGCCACTTCGGAAATCAGCAACAATTCGGCATGTGCCGTCGGGTCGCGTAAAGCCTCGACACGGTTGTGACCACGCGCCAGGATCTCGCCCGTCGCAGCGTCGACCAGCACGGCTCCGACCGGAACTTCCCCGGCCGCCGCCGCCCGTTCCGCCTCGGCCAGGGCCGCGGCCATGGGAGATGAATGCGTACCCGTCATGGCGACCGAGACTGCCGCCCTGCCAAGTTGCGGTCAAGCGGTGCTGTCCCTATGCTCCGCGCCATGAATCGCCCCACCAATCGCCCGATTATTGGCATC
>JAJFGM010000306.1 GCA_021776145.1 Kiloniellaceae bacterium
GATCGAGCGTGTGCTCACTGACTTCGTTGTCAGCTCCGACTTCCAGACCGGTTATCTATTCGCCCGAGATGGCAGCCCCTATGCGGCCTCGGCTGGGGCCGCGCCCAGCACCCCGCAGCACAAGGCACTCGCCGCTCAAAGCTTCGAAAGCCGGGCGCCGGCCTATGGCACGGCCACGCTCTCGGTGGCCGGCCTTGGCATGGACATCGCGGTACCAATCTTTGCCTCACAAACGGAAATCGGCGAGGCCGCGCCGGTCGCCGCGCTGCTGTTCAACGCGCAGATAAGTGGCAGTCTTGCCGAGATCCTGGCGGCGCATCCGCTGGCGAAGGCTGGCGAGGTCCTTCGCCTGGTTCAAATCAACGGGGACAAGGCAGTTCAAATTCGCCCAGGCGGCGCGGTGCCTTTGAGCCCACTCGATCCGGACTACCTTCCGGTCGGCAATAGGATTGCATTTGCCCAGCGCAGCGCCGATTCCGACACAAGCACCGCCTACTCAATCGGTTCGGCCGTTTCCGGCCCGCCTTGGTGGGTTGTGCAGGAGTTCGATTCCGCGGCCCTTGACGACGAACTGGCCGGTTTCGCAAACACCGCAATAGCTTTAGCGGCGCTGGTCGTCCTGGCCATCATCGCGGTCTTCGGCGCCTTCTGGTGGCGCCTCAACAACGAGCACAATCACGCCCTGGCCGATCAGTTCCGCCGCCTCGCGGCGCGCATCGAGGCACAGAAACGTCTGCTTGACAGCATCAACAACTCCATCGCCGACCACATCGGCCTGAAGGCGCTGGACGGTCGCTACAGATACGTCAACCCGGCTTTCGCCAAGGCCGTGGGACGAGATACCCAATCGGTCATTGGCATGGACGACACTGCGCTGTTCGGCGCCGGCACCGGCGAACGCCTGAAGATCTCCGACAACCAGGCCCTGTCGAGCGGCACGCCGGTCACGGTCAGCGAGGAAATCTATCTGGATTCCCGGCTTCGCTATTTCCAAATGTCGAAAGTCCCCTTTGTCGGTGAAGGCAAAGAGGTTTCGGGCATCGTATCGGTGACCCGCGACATCACCGAACTGGTCGAGCAACAGCAAAAGAAGGAACGTGCCGTCCAGCAAACCGTCCAGGCGCTGGTGCGCGCGATAGAACTGCGCGACCCCTACCTTGCCGGCCATTCGCGCCGGGTCGCCGGGTTCGCCGTTGCCACCGCGAAACGCCTGGGCTGCGATGCCGGTGAAATCCTCACCCTCGAAATGGCGGCCAATCTGTCGCAGATCGGCAAGTTGGCAGTACCCCGCGCCCTTTTGAACAAGTCGGGACGTTTCGACGAAACCGAAATCGGCATCATCGAACAGCACCTGGACAATGCCGCGGCGGTTCTGCGCGACATCGATTTTGAGCTGCCGGTCCTGGAGACCCTCTACCAGATGCATGAACGACTCGACGGCCTCGGCTATCCCAAGGGCCTGAAGGGCGACGACATCCACTTGACCTCGCAGATCCTCGGCGCCTGCGATGTTTTCTGCGCGCGAATTGAACCGCGCTCCTATCGCAGCGGGATCGCGCCGGAGGAAGCCTTGGAAATTCTCGAGGAGAACAGCACCCGCTACGCCGCAAAGATCGTTGCGGCGCTTCGCGAAGTCACGGTCTCGGTCTCGGGTGAAAAACTGATGGCCGGTCTCGGCCGGTCGTGAAGCCGGCGTTATCATTTCCCAGGCCAGCACGACGCCCGGCGCGCCTTGTCGCGGTCGTCGGTCGCGCTCTGCTTGGCCTTACGATCTTGTGCCTCGGCCTGCCAGCGGCAGCGCAAAGCGGCCGCGTCCAAGTCAATGCAATGGAATATCCCTGGAGCGCGATCGGGCGCCTCAACGCCGGCGGACGCGGGTTTTGCACCGGCTTTCTGGTCGGCGAACGGCATGTCCTGTCGGCTGCGCATTGCCTTTACAACTTTGTCGAAGGTCGCTGGCTTGGCGCCATCGAGTTGCACTTCGTCGCCGGCTATCAGCACGACACCTATAGCATCCACTCCGGTGTCGCGTCGTACGAACGCTCGCGGCACTTCGAGCCAAAGCTGTCAGCCAGTCTTGCGCAGGTTCCCCACGATTGGGCGCTGCTGACACTGAAAAAGCCAATTGGGCGCCAGGCCGGGTGGTTGGCCGTCGTCGGCGCCAGCGAGGATATGGTCGCCCGCGCCGGGCGTGGCGACGGCTTTTTTCTGCAGGCCGGGTACCGTGGCGACCGGCCACATGCCATAACCGCGAGCCTCAGTTGCCGCTTTTCCGGCTACCTGCCCCACCGACTCGGCCTGTTGCACGCCTGCGACGTCATGCGCGGGGATTCCGGATCACCCTTTCTGCTTTACCAGGATGGCCGCTTTCAAGCCATCGGCCTGCATTCCCTCGACATCGAGGGAAAGGACGGGTCGCGGGCGGCGGTGCTATCCACCAACATATTCGACCCGCGCGGCAAGGACACCCAGGCAGCCGGCGCATTCCGCCGCGCCGGCCTCGACCGCCAAAGCGGCGCTGCACCCCTGGCCGACAGCCCGGCCGCTGCGCTGCCGCTGAAAACCATCGATCGTTTGTTGACGATCCTTGGCTATTTGCACAAAGTCGACCCGACCATTGCGGAGCGCGACGCCGCCGTTCGCGCCTTTCAAGCCGACCATAATTTCCCCGCCACGGGCGCGGCAAGCGTAGCATTGCTCGGCCGCCTTGTGGCCGCCATACCCTGACGTCGCCACATAGCTTCTCCTCGCCCGCTGTCTCTGCTTGTGATAAAGGACCGGTAGCCTACGTCACGACAGAATCGATGGAACGCAGCAGCAATGACCGAGATTTTCGCCGACGGTATTCGATCAATTGCGGTGACAAACGGGGTGCTCCGCATCGAACTGATGCAGCTCCGACACAATCGAGAGCAAAAGGGCCTGGAACCGCAGTCCGCCGGCACCTTGATGATGCCTGTGCCTCTGCTCAAGGACTTCACCTTCCAGTTGGTGAAGACGCTCGAAAAACTGAAAGAGCACGAAAACGCTGAAAAATCCGAGAAGACACCGAAGTCAAAGACGGCGCATTAGAATGGAAAAGCCCGGGCCAATGGCC
>JAJFGM010000307.1 GCA_021776145.1 Kiloniellaceae bacterium
TGCTATTGAAGACTTCGGCGCGGGCTAACGCTGCTGCGCCACCGAATCACCGATATCTTCGACCAGTGCTTCGACTTCCCGATCGGGAACCGTCGACATTTCCATCTTGTAGGCAAGGAACCACATCATGCCTACACCCAGGGCCCAGAAGAGAATCTGCCAAGCCCAAATGGACGGGATCCCGAAGGTCCAGCCATCGACGCCCGCGTTCGGCGCGCCGAAGAGGTCGTTGCCCAACACGGCGCCCGGGCCGATGCCGAAGAACATCCACAGCAGCGTGATGATCCATGCCACCGGAACCAGACCCTTTTTCTCGGGCGACAGGGACGCATGCTCGCGCAGGAAGTTGTGATACTTCATGCGGTGAGCCCTGGCCTCCGAATTCTGGGTCATCGCCGAAACCGGCAAACAAACCGCCAGATTGAGGAGTATGCCCCAGCCGGCCGAATGGATGGTCCAGGGCCAACGACCCCAGGCCAGTTCGATGCCGACGGCGCCGGCGATCGTCGCGCCGAAGTTCTCGGTGAAGATCACTCCCAGCAATCCAGCCGCCAGACCCAGGGTCACACCCTGACGGGTGAGCCAGGGGAACCAGCAGACCGAAGCCAGGGAGGGCCACATTTGGAACCCGAAGGCGACCGCCAAGCCACCCAGGAGCACCAAGGCATCGGCCGAGAAGGTCGCCACCGTGAGCGCCGAGAGAACGATAAAGGCAACACCGATTCGTCCGAACAGCTTTTGCGTCGCGTGATCGGCGGTCGGGTTGAGGTAGCGCTTATAGAGGTCGCGGGTCAGCATGGCGCCGGCCGTTGACATATAAGCCGCACCGGTCGACTGCATCGCCGCCAAGGCACAGACCGCCAAGATGCCGACCAACCAGGGCGCCGTGTCGGCGATCTGATTGAAATAGAACGGCACCAGCGAGTCCGGATTCTTTGCGATCCCCTCACCGTCCAACACCATCGTTAAGGCGAGGCCGGCTTCGTTGACCGCCGGATTGGCGCCCAAAAGGTGCGCGCCCATGCCCTGGAAGGCGGTGAAGAAGAACAGGATGAAGCCGATGCAAAACGACGAGGCCCAAACCTGCTGCGGCGCAAAGGGTTTCGGGCTCTGGTTGCCAAAGGCCCACATGGTGAAGGCCGGGGCAGAGTGGATGCCCATCAGAGCGAACATGTAGGTCAAACACATGATGCCCGTCCACAGGCCGCCAACTGGTGTTTCCTTACCCAGGCCGGCGGTGAACTGGATGACACCCGGAATGGCGAAGTAGGAGTTATAGCCGTCGCCCGGAGTCACGCCCCACTTGGCCACGTCCGATGCGCCAAGCCTGGCGAATCCTTCGTTCAATGCAGCCCAACCGCCAACCAGGTCGAGCGCGATGACGCCGGTGATGATAATACCAGCCGCCAAAAGAATGCACTGGACAGTGTCCACGTAGGCCACGGCGCGAAGGCCGCCCGAGGCGACATAGACCAGCACCACCAGGGAGAGGATCCACATGCCGACGTCACGCGAAACCAAATCGTCGGTCAGCACGTTGAAGAGGAAGCCGGAGGCTCCGAGCTGCACGCCGAGATAGGGAATCGAGAACAGCAACGCCACCAGCACCGTCAGGATGCGAATGCCGTCGCCCTGGAAATAGTCCGCGAGCATCTCGCCCGGCGTCACATAGCCAAAGCGTTTGCCCAGCATCCACTGGCGCTTGAGGAACATCACCCCGGTGAAGGGAATGGTGATCGCATAGAAGGACGCATAGGCGTACTGGAAACCGTCACGATAGACGAGCCCCGGATGCCCCATGAAGGTCCAGCCCGAGAACGAGGTCGCGGTTGCAGCGAGCACGAAAACCCAGAGCGACAGACGGCGACCGGCAATGAAATAATCCGACGCTGTCTTCGCCGTCATTGCCCCCCTGATGCCCCAGTAAATACAGTAGACCCAATAGAGTCCGACAAACACAAAAAGCCAAATGACTTTGGGTGCCATTAGACGCCCTCCCCTTGCTTTCGATCCAGCTGGAGCCCATTGAGTTTTGTTTTATTGAACTAGGCCGGATCTGGTTCGATGGTGATCGAATCCGATATCTCTACTTGAGATGATCAAACTGTTTAGAGATCAACCAGCTTAAGTCTTTCATCATCGGTTCCTGTCGGTCAACACGCCTTCGAAATAAATCGCGCAAATTCGTCAATAGTTGTAAATTATGTCGCAAAAAATTGTAAACTCTGTAAACTTCCTGATAAAATTGCGGAATTCAGCCAAGAAACCGCCAGGGGGGCCCTTCCATGGGCGCAACCGTTCCGTCGGGATCGACGCTAAGGCGCCTTCGCCGCCGCGAGGGTGTTTCGCAGGCCGCATTGGCGGGCCGGCTCGGGATATCCGCCAGTTACCTCAACTTGATCGAACATAATCAACGCAAGTTGACGGCGCCCCTGGCGGCAAAAATTGCAGACATCTACGACATCGAGGCCAGCGCATTGGCGGGCGGCAAAGAGGCCCGCCTGCTGGCCGATATGGGCGAGATCTATAGCGATCCGCTGTTTTCACACAACCTGCCCGCAGCCGGCGATCTGCTGGACGCCGTCGGACAGGCGCCGGGCCTCTGCGAGACCGCGCTGACGCTCTATCGCGCCTATAGCGAAACGCGGCAGACCCTGCTCGGGTTCAGCGAACAGTTGGCCCATGACCCCTATTTCGCGGACTCCAGCCATCAACTGCTGACCATGCTGACCTCGGTCCGCTCCTTCGCCGAAATCCTCCAGGACAACGTCGAATTGGCGGCGGAACAGCGCAAGGAATTCGCCGGCATTCTGGTCACCGAGAGCGGCCGGTTGACCGAACTGATAAACCAACTCTTCGAGTTCATTGCCAGCGACACCGGCATCCGCGGCGGCATCGGCACCCGCGGCGGCATCGGCAAGTCGCCGGCCGACGAGGTCCACGACGCCCTGCAGGCAAGTAGCAACCATTTCCCCGAACTCGAAGAGGCGGCCAGCGCAGAGCGCGCCGCCTTGCGGCTGGCGACGCCTGGCACGCCCTGCCAGGGAACCGCAAAAGCGCTGCTCGATCACATGCGGGTGCGCTACGATTTCGACCTGCAACCGATGGAGGCCATCGGCTCGACCGCCGCGCACGGCCAAAACTGGCACTTCGACGAGCGACAGGTCGTGTTGCGGATCGCCGGAATCCTACCGCCGCAAAGCCTGCAGTTCCGGCTGGCACACGTCCTCGGCCGCCTCTCGCAGGCGGCACTGATCGGCGAACTGCGAGAAAGCGCCGGGCTCTCGACTCCCGAGGCGAGCCGCCTCTATGGCACGGTCCTGGGAAACTACTTCGCCGCCGCCCTGCTCATGCCCTACGAGGCCGTGTTGGAACAGGCCGAGAGTCGCCGTTATGACATCGAGCAATTGGCCGCGCGATTCGGCGTGTCGTTCGAGCAGGCCTGCCATCGCCTGACAACGCTGCAACGCCCAGGCGCCGCCGGTGTTCCCTTTCACTTCCTGCGCAGCGACATCGCCGGCAATATCACCAAGCGTTTCTCGGTTTCCGGCCTCACCCTGCCGCGGTTCGGCAATGTCTGCCCACGCTGGAATCTGCATACCGCTTTCACAAGACTCGGCCACGTCGAGCGGCAAGTCGTCGAGTTTCCCGACGGCGGCCGTTTCCTCTTTCTCGCCAGGGCCAACGCCGGGCCGGCTGCCTCGCGGGTTGGCACGCGTAGCTATCATAGCGTCGCCATTGGCTGCGAGATATCTTTCGCGCACCGCTTGGTCTATGCCGACGGACTGGATCTGGCGGCGGCCGGCGCGACCCCCGTCGGGCTGTCCTGTCGGCGCTGTGAGCGCGACGACTGCGGTCAACGCGTCCAACTCCCGGCGCTGCCGCGCAAGGCACCGAAGTCCGGCGTCCAGGTGCCCGACGGGACGGTGAGGTGACAAAGCGCGTCGGGCCGCGCTAAGTTGTGACCACAAAGCGGGCGCTGGAGCAGATCCGGGTCGCATGGAATCGCCAGCGGCGATGCATTGACCCGGTGAACCTGCTCTAAATATTTGATGTAGGGCGGATCGGCAGGGGATAAGGGGGCTCCCGCCATGGCACACTCGGTGCTCGTTGTCGAAGACGAGCCAAACATTGTCGACTCGCTCAGCTTCCTGATGAAACGGGCGGGTTATGAGGTCCGGGTGGCGCGGGATGGCGATGCCGCCCTGCGCACCATGCAGGCAAAGACGCCGAACCTGGTCCTGCTCGACGTCATGCTGCCGCGACGAGACGGCTACGACGTCTGCCGCAGCATTCGCGCCAATAGTCAGTGGGACTCCGTCAAGATCATGCTGCTGACGGCGAAAGGCCGGGAAATCGACCGCCGCAAAGGAATCGAATTAGGCGCCGACGACTATGTCACCAAGCCCTTTTCGACACGTGACATCGTCAAACGGGTCAAGCGACTGATCGACGGGCCCGGTGATGGCTGACCTTTTGTCATTTTACAGCCGCGCCGTATCCGAGGTGAAGACGCCTGGAG
>JAJFGM010000308.1 GCA_021776145.1 Kiloniellaceae bacterium
TTTGTCTGGGCCGGGCGGGGGGCCCCGTGGTCCCCGGGCCACCTCTGGGGCCCCCGCGGCGACACCTTGATGAAGCTTCTGGTCAAGGTCGGCGCCACGCCACCTGATGCACATGACGCCATCACCGCGCTACAGACGGTCTACAGCCCGCGCGATCTGATGCCCGGCCAGGAGTTGCAAATCGGCTTTGCCGAAGGCGCGGCCAACGACGCGGACGGAGCCCTGCAACTGCTGACCCTGCGGCCAAGCCTGGAACGCGATATCCGTGTCGTGCGCAATGGCGAAGGCACCTTCATCGCCGCCGCCCTGGCCCGGCCCTTGATCAAGCGCGGCGTTACGGCAACCGGCACGATCCAGACCTCGCTTTCGGAGGCCGCATCCGAGGTGCCGCCCAATACCTTGATCGAGGCTATTCAGATTTTCAGCTTCGACGTCGACTTCCAGCGCGAGCTACAAAAAGGTGACACCTTTGAGTTCTTCTACGAGACCTACCGCGACGAACAGGGTCGTTTGGCTCGCACCGGGCCGCTGCTCTACGCCGCCCTAAATCTCTCGGGCGACAAACTTGAGCTCTACCGTTTCGAGAGCGACGACAACGCAACCGGTTACTATTCACCGACAGGCGAGTCAGCCCGCCGTACGCTGATGCGCACACCGATTGACGGAGCCAGGTTATCATCGGGCTATGGCATGCGGCGACATCCCGTGCTCGGCTACTCGAAAATGCATCGCGGCATCGACTTCGCCGCGTCCAGGGGCACGCCGATCTATGCCGCCGGCAATGGCGTCGTCGAATTGGCCGGGCGCAACGGCTCATACGGCCGCTACGTGCGCATTCGCCACAATTCCACTTTCAAGACCGCTTATGCCCACATGCACAGAATTGCCAAGGGCGTCCACCGCGGCACACGCGTCAAACAGGGCCAAGTCATCGGCTATGTCGGCACCTCCGGGCGCTCCACTGGACCGCACCTGCACTACGAGGTCATGCGCAACGGCAAGCAGACCAACCCCTTGAAGGTCAAGCTGCCAAGCGGCGAGAAACTAAGCACCGAAGCGCTGGAGCGCTTCGCAGAAACGCGCCAGGCCATCGACCGGCTGCGCGAGATTCTGCCCGGCGACACCCAGGTGGTCGACGCCGAATGTCGCGTCAAATCCAAATCGCCACGCGCCGGGCGCGTCAGAATCGGCTGCTGAAGGCGGCATTTTTTCGCACCAACGCCGGATCGGAATGAACGGCCGGCGATCAGGCAATCGCCGGCCGTTCGTCTATTCGGGACCTTGCTTCGGATCTCGCCGTTATTCGGCGGCCGCGACCATTTCGCCATTGATGACAAGTCCGTCGCCGCTCGCCGAAACGGTGACGCGATCACCGTCACCGATGCGCCCCTCGAGAAGAAGGCCAGCCAGCGGATTCTGCAGTTCACGCTGGATCACCCGTCGCAGCGGCCGGGCACCGTAAACCGGATCATAGCCCTTGTCGGCCAACCAGGCCTTGGCAGCCTCGTCAAGCTCAAGGCCGATCTTGCGGTCTTCCAGGCGCTGCAGCAGCTGTCCGAGCTGGATCTCGACGATGCCGGTCATCTGCGCACGGGTCAGGCGATGGAACAGCAATATCTCGTCGAGGCGATTGAGGAATTCTGGCCGAAACGCGGCCCGCACCACGTCCATCACGCTGTCGCGCACGGCCGAGGAATCCTCGCCCTCGGGCTGATTGGCCATGAACTCGGACCCGAGATTCGAGGTCAAGATGATCATGGTATTGCGGAAATCGACGGTGCGGCCCTGGCCATCAGTCAGCCTGCCGTCGTCGAGGACCTGCAGGAGCACGTTGAAGACGTCGGGGTGCGCCTTTTCGATCTCATCGAAGAGAACGATCTGATAGGGACGTCGGCGTACCGCTTCGGTCAGCGCTCCGCCCTCGTCGTATCCCACATAACCCGGCGGCGCGCCGATCATGCGCGAAACCGAATGCTTTTCCATGTACTCCGACATATCGAGACGCACCATGGCGGTCTCGTCGTCGAAGAGAAAGCGGGCCAGAGTCTTGGTCAGTTCGGTCTTGCCGACACCAGTGGGGCCGAGAAAGAGAAACGAGCCGAGCGGGCGGTTGGGGTCCTGCAGGCCGGCACGGGCGCGGCGCACGGCATTGGAAATACTGACAATGGCCTCGTCCTGCCCAATCACGTCGCGCCGCAGCGAGTCTTCCATGCGCAGCAACTTGTCGCGCTCACCTTCGAGCATCTTGTCGACGGGAATGCCGGTCCAACGCGAGACCACAGCCGCGATGTCGGAGTCGGTGACCACCTCGTTGAGCATGCGATGCTCCGCGGCGGCTTCGGCGGCCTCGAGCTGCTTTTCCAGATCCGGGATGACGCCATACTTGATCTCGCTGGCACGGTCGAGGCGACCGTCGCGTTGCGCCATCTCGAGCTCGCCGCGCGCCTGATCGAGCTGCTCCTTGATTTTTTGCGCACCGGCCAATTTCTCCTTTTCGGCCTGCCATTGCTCAGTCAGCCCGGAGACCTGGCTGTCGAGCTTGGTGATCTCCTTGGTGAGCTTGGCAAGGCGCTCGCGCGAGGCCTTGTCGTTTTCCTTCTGCAGTGCCGCCTGCTCGATCTTCATCTGCACCAAACGGCGGTCGAGCTCGTCAATCGCCTCGGGCTTGGAATCCAATTCCATGCGCAGGCGGCTGGCGGACTCGTCGATCAGGTCAATGGCCTTGTCAGGCAGAAAGCGGTCGCTGATGTAGCGGTTCGACAGGGTCGCGGCGGCAACGATCGCCGAGTCGGTGATGCGTACGCCGTGGTGTAGTTCGTACTTCTCCTTGAGGCCGCGGAGGATCGAAACGGTCTCCTCGACGCTCGGCTCGGCGACGAACGCCGGCTGAAAACGCCGTGCCAGGGCGGCATCCTTTTCGATATGCTTGCGATATTCATCGAGCGTGGTGGCGCCGACACAGTGCAACTCGCCGCGCGCCAACGCCGGCTTGAGCATGTTCGAGGCATCCATGGCGCCTTCGGCCTTGCCGGCACCGATCAAGGTGTGCAGTTCGTCGATGAAGACGATGATCTCGCCGCCGGCTTCGCCGATTTCCTCGAGTACCGACTTCAGGCGCTCTTCGAATTCACCGCGATACTTGGCGCCTGCGACCAGGGCGCCGAGATCGAGCGACATGAGCTTTTTGTTCTTCAAGGTCTCGGGCACGTCGCCGTTGACGATGCGCTGCGCTAGGCCTTCAACGATCGCGGTCTTGCCGACCCCGGGCTCGCCGATGAGCACCGGGTTGTTCTTGGTGCGACGTGACAGCACCTGGATGGTGCGGCGGATTTCCTCGTCGCGGCCGATGACCGGATCGAGCTTACCGGCGCGCGCGGCTTCGGTCAGGTCGGTGGCGTACTTTTTCAAGGCGTCGTATTTGCTCTCGGCGGTGGGGCTATCGGCGCGGCGTCCCTTGCGGACTTCGTTAATGGCTTGATTGAGGCCCTTTGCCGTGACGCCGGCTTCGCCGAGGAGCTTCGCCGAGGGCGTGCCTTCGGCAAGGGTCAAGGCCAAGAGCAAACGCTCGGCGGTCACATAACTGTCGCCAGCCTCCTTCGCCAGGGTTTCAGCCTGCTGCATGACCCGCGCCAAACCCGGCGTCAGATAGAGCTGGCCACTGCCCTCGACCTTGGGCTGCTTGCCGAGTTCGGCCTCGACGGCCTGCAAAGCCGCCTCGGGACGGCCGCCCGCAGCGCGCAACAGGTTCGCGGCCAATCCTTCCTTGTCTTCGAGAAGCACCTTCAGAAGGTGTTCGGCAGTCAACTGCTGATGACTGGCGCGCTGTGCCGCGCCTTGAGCGGCCTGAATAAAGCCGCGTGAACGTTCGCTATAGGTCTCGAGATCCATTTATTTCTAGCCCTCTGCCACGCGCACCCGCCAAGAACCATAGGTCCCCGATGCAGCATGCGACCGGTGATGCATTTATTGCTCCGCATCGCGCCCCGGGATTAGCCGACCCGCCCAAATTCGCGGCACGGGATAGAGACGGCATTGACCCAGGCCAAAGCGATGTTATGGATATGGGACTGTTGCAAAAAAGACACAAGGGTTTTCGCGTGGCTCTTGACCACTTTCATCATAGCCTGAGGCCGCAAGCGTGAGGAAATCGTTAACCATGTCGGATGGAACACGCACATGACATCTGAAGTCGTCGCCATTCGGCGCTATCCGGTCAAGGGCCTGAACGCCGAGGAGTTGGACACAGTCGATCTCACGGTCGGCGAAGGTCTGCCGCACGACCGCCGCTTCGCCATCGCCCACGGCAGCACGCAGTTCGATGCGGCGATGCCACATTGGTTGCCCAAATCCAACTTCCTCATGCTGGCGCGTGACGAGAAACTGGCGCAGCTCGATGCCACTTTCGAAGCCGACAGCGGCGTGCTGACCATCAAACGCAGCGGCAAACAGGTCAGCCGCGGCAACATCACCGATACCACCGGGCGCATGCTGATCGGGCAATTCCTGTCTGGTTTCCTCGCCGGCTCCGCGCGCGGCGCCCCGAAAATCGTCGAATCCAGCGACCAGATGTTCTCGGACGTGCCGCAGAAATGCCTCTCTCTGGTCAACCTGGCCAGCGTGCGCGACCTCGAACGCGTGGTGCGCAGCCCCGTCGACCCGACTCGGTTTCGCGCCAATATCTGGATTGACGGCCTGCCGGCTTGGCAGGAACTAACCTGGAGCGGCAAGGAAATCGGCCTTGGCCCGATCCGGCTGAAGGTGATCGATGCGATTGCGCGCTGTGCCGCGACCAATGTCGATCCGCAAACCGCGAAACGCGATTTGAACATCCCCCTGGCCCTGCAGCGCGGCTTCGGCCACGTCAATATGGGGATCTACGCCGAGGTTATCGCGCCCGGCGCGCTGCGTCTGGGCGAGCCTCTCGACCCACCGTCCGGTTAGAGCAGATCCGGGTCACATGGAATCGCAAGCGGTGACCCATCGACCCGGTGAATCTGCTCTTACTGTTTGGTTTAGGGCGGATCAGCGGCGTGACCATCGCCGGCGTGACCATCATTTGAGCAAAGCGTGGCCCAGGTCCTCGATGGATTCAACCAAGAACAATCGCAGTGCCGGCTTCAGGTTCAGCCGGTAATCGGATCGCTGTCGCTGTCGCTGTTTTCCTCGACAACCGTGGCGGCCTTATCCTCGGACGGTGCCTTGGCGACACGCGCGCGGCGCGGTTTGGCCGTCACCTCGCCGCCGTCTGCCGCCGCTTTTTTCGGCGGCCGGCCGCGCCGCGGCCGCGGCGCCTCTGCGGCCCGGTCGGACACGGCTGGGGCGGGGGATTCCGCATCTGAGGTTAGCGGCACGG
The DNA here is from genome assembly GCA_021776145.1 of Kiloniellaceae bacterium. Taxonomy (GTDB): domain Bacteria; phylum Pseudomonadota; class Alphaproteobacteria; order Kiloniellales; family Kiloniellaceae; genus JAJFGM01. The sequence goes on from JAJFGM010000308.1 coordinate 5,354, forward strand.
CTTTAAGAAAGCCGACGCCCTCGAGTTCACTGCGCGCGCCGTCGTTACCCGTCGGTGGCAAACCAAAAGCCTCGGGCGGTGACTCCGGTTGCGGCGCATCGGCCAGGGCTTGCCCTTTGCCATCTTGCGACTCGGCATCTGGTCGCCGGCCGCCTTGAGCCGAATTGGCTCTTGCCTGGCTGACCTGAGGCTGGTTGGCTCTTGGCTGGTTGTCCCGAGGCTGGTTGTCCCGAGGCTGGTTGGCTCTTGGCTGGCTGACTTGAGGCTGGCTGACTTGAGGCTGGTTAGCCCGAGGCTGGTTGGGAGGCGGCTGGTTGGCGGGCGGCTGTTCGGAGTAATCGTCGGCTTCGTCGGCCGGCCCATTGTCGTCGCGCGGATCACGACCGCCAGAGTGCTGTTGGCGCGTCGCGGATTGCGACTCCGAGCGCGGATCGGTGCTGTCGTTGATGATCCGGAAATAGTGCTCGGCGTGCTGGAAGTAGGCCTCGGCGGCGACTCGATCGCCGCCGGAAGTCGCATCCCGAGCGAAGTTCATATACTTCTCGTAGACCTGCGCCGCCGATCCGCGAATTCGGCCTTCCGGCCCGTTGCTGTCGAAGTTGCCGCTGCGCTGGCCGCCGTTGCTGCCATGCTGCCTGCGATTCGGGCGACCACGCGGTCGCCGTCCGGTGTTGGAGCCTTGTCTCATATTCCACTTGCTTTTGAACGGATTAAATCCACTCGCGCTTCTCTTCATCGCCTTCCCGGCGATCTCGCGAGAATTACACCACGTACCTGATATTCTGAGTTCGTGGGGCGCCCCCCCCGGGACGCTTGGAGCCCATCGGCTCGATTCCCCCAAAGTAGTCACTTAGGTCCTTCATTCCAACTCTTTTTTAGAGTTTCCCACGCGTATCGTCAGAGACCGCCAAGAGACATCGCGATATTCCCGCAAGATCGGGGCACAATTCCAGACGTTTGAAGCCCGCTTGACGGGCGAGACTCGATACCGCATCGGCTTGCCCGCTGCCGAGTTCGACGGCAAGCCGGCCGCCAGGCGCAAGAATTCGCGGAACTTGCGGCAACATCGAACGATAAGCGGCAAGACCGTCGGCGCCGGCCACCAGGGCAGCGCGCGGCTCGTGACACCGCACCTCCGGTTCCAGGCCGACGATTTCGTGATCGGCGATGTAGGGCGGATTGCAGACCACCAGATCCCATCCCGGCGCCAGGCCGGCGCACCAGTTCCCAGCAACGAAGAAACAACGGTCGCCGACGCCGATCGCCCGGGCGTTATCGCGCGCCACCGCCAAGGCAGCCACGGAGATGTCAACGCCAAGGCCGCGCGCGCGAGGGAGTTCGCTGAGTAGAGCGATTAACAGGCAGCCACCGCCGGTGCCGAGATCGAGGACCCGCAAGGGAGATTGGCGGTCGCCGATGTCGCGCAACAGGCTCTCGATCAGGGTTTCGCTGTCCGGCCGTGGCACCAGGGTATCGGCTGTCACCTTGAATTCATGACTCCAGAATTCGCGCCGACCCAGTATGCGCGCCAGCGGTTCGCGCCCTATTCGCCGCGCGACCAGGGTTTCGGCATGGCACAGCTGCGACACCGTAACCTGGCGTTCGGGAAACGCCAGGAGCGTCTCCGGGCCGACCCCAAAAGCGGCCGCCAAGAGGTGCCGCGACTCACGCCGCGCGGCGTCAACACCGGCCCCGGCAAGACGGCGGGCGGTCGCTTCGAGCACCTCGCCCTGGGACATTCCGCCTTGCGCCGTTCCGCTTTGGGTCATTCCGCTTTGGGTCATTCCGGCTTGAGTCATTCCAGGGCCGCCAATTGGGCCGCCTGGTCGTCGGCGGTCAGGGCCTCGATCACCTCGTCCAGCGCCTCGCCGCCCAGAACCTTCTCGAGTTTGTGCAGTGTCAGATTGATTCGGTGGTCGGTCACCCGGCCTTGCGGAAAATTGTAAGTACGAATGCGTTCGGACCTGTCCCCACTGCCCACCTGATTTTTGCGGTTGGCGGCGATTTCGTCGGATTGCCGTTGCCGTTCGTGGTCATAAAGACGCGCGCGCAAGACCTTCATGGCCTTGGCGCGGTTCTTGTGCTGCGATTTTTCATCCTGGCACTGGACTACGACTCCGCTCGGCAAATGCGTTATGCGCACCGCGCTATCGGTGGTGTTGACGTGCTGGCCACCGGCCCCCTGCGAGCGGTAGGTGTCGATACGCAGATCCTTCTCATCGATATGCACATCGACCTCCTCGGCCTCCGGCAGGACCGCGACCGTGGCCGCCGAGGTATGGATGCGCCCACCGGATTCCGTGGCCGGGACACGCTGCACTCGGTGCGCCCCGGACTCGTATTTCAGGTGCGCGAAGACACCCCGGCCGGAAATCGACGCGCTGGCCTCCTTGCAGCCGCCAATATCGGTCTCGGAGTGGTCGAGCATTTCGAACTTCCAGTTGTGCAGGGCGGCATAGCGTTGATACATGGCCAGCAGTTCGGCGGCAAACAGCGCCGCTTCCTCGCCACCGGTACCGGCCCTGACCTCGAGAATGGCGTTGCGCTCGTCGGCGGCGTCCTTGGGCAGCAGCATCAGTTTGACGGCTTTTTCCAGGTCCGGAATGCGTGCCTTAAGCGTCCGGAACTCCTCGTCCGCCAGGGCCTGCATATCGGAATCCGCGCCCTCTTCGGTCATCAGTTCGGCTAAATCACCCATTTCGCTCTGTGCCGCGCGCAAGGCTTCTATGGCTTCGACCCGCGGCGTGAGATCGGAGTACTCCTTCAGCATCGCCGTGTAATCCGCCGAACCCGGCTCCGCATGGCTGGCGGTCAACTCGCGCAATTCTTCGTAGCGCCTCAGCAGGCGATCGAGGTTTTCGTCGAGGTTCACTTGTCTTCCTCATGCGAACTGTTTGGCGGCGGCGGCGGGCCATTGTCAGGTGATTCGGTGGTGGATGAAACGGCCGCGGACAGACGAAAGAGCTGGCGTAGCGCCTGCTCCAGGGATTCGCCGCGCGCCGGCTCTTCGGCGAGGGCCGCGCGCAGCACCCCAGTCGGCGCCTGCAACAAGCGATCGATAAGCGCCCGGGTGGCGCCGTCGGCGCCGTCGCCGTCGTCCAGCACCTCTTGGCGCAGCTCTTCCAAATACCGGCGCAGCGCATCAATCGCCGGCGGGGAATTAGGTTCGGCGTCTTGCCGCAGGAAGGCCGCAAGTTCTTCGTCAAGCAACTGCCAAGCCAGCGCGCTTGCCACATCGCGGCTGGGTCGATCCTTCAAGGCCGATTTTTCGAGATCTTCGATATCGAAAAGAAAAGCGTCCGGCAAATCCCCAACGGCGGGGTCAATGTCGCCTGGCACCGCGGCGTCAATAAAGAAGATCGGTCGTTGCTTGCGCCCTTTCAGGGCGGCCACCGCCATGTCGCGCGTCACACTGCACTGCCCGGTACCGTGATCGCAGACCACCAAATCGGCCTCTATCAGAGCCGCCTGACGCTCCTCCCAAGGTCGGAAATGGCACTTCAGGCGGCCCGCGACCGCCTGCGAACGGGCCGCCGACGGATGCAGCAGAACCAATCTCTCGGCGCCGGCTTCGCGCAGTTCGCCGGCCAGCAATTCGCCCATTTCCCCAAGCCCGATGAGCAGCGCCTTGCAGCGTCGCAGATCGCCATGGATGTCTTGCGCCACCTGACGGGCCGAAGTGACAAGCGAGACCGGAGGCTCGGCGACCGCTGTTTCGCCGCGCACACGCAGCGCGGCGGCGAAGGCGGCCTGGAATACCCTGTCGAGCAGCGGACCGGCCATGCCCTGCCGCGCCGCCAGTTCATGCAGCGCTCGCATTTGCCCAAGCACACGCGATTCGCCGACCATCTGGCTGTCGAGCGAGGCCGTCACCGCGAAGACGTGGCGCAGCACCGCCAGACCTTCATGGCAGTAGCCGGCGCTTGCCACTTCGGCCGGGGTCAAGCCGCTGCGCGCCGCCATCATTTGAAACAGTGGTTCCGCCAGGGCCTTGCCATCTTCGCGCACGGCAAGAAGCTCAAGACGCTCGCAGGTCGCAATCGCCATGCTTTCACGAAATCCCAGGACCCGCAGTTCATTCAGCAGCGCCGCGACGTCGGGTTCCTCGACGAAAAGCCGGGCGCGCAGATCCGCCGCCGCCGAACGCTGGTTTATCCCCACAAGAAAGAGGCGGTTGGTCTGGTCCATGAGGTCGGCAGCCATAGGTGCGCCGCTACCGGAACCGGGCGAGGTATCCGCTCAAGGCGTCTAGCGACACCCGCTCCTGCTCACCGGTTTCCAAATCGCGGACCGTGGCGGCGGCCTCTGTCAGCTCATCCTCGCCAAGCAGCACGACCGCGCAAGCCCCCAGCTTGTTGGCGCGTTGCATGCGTTTTTTTGTATTGCCGGAAAACCCGAGATCCACTCTCAGACCTTCGCGGCGCAATGCGCGTGTGAGGCGCAGGGCCGGCGCCTCGGCTTCGACACCGATGGGAATGATCGAGACCGGGCGCGGCGGCGCGGGTTCCTGTGCCAGCAGCATCGCCATGCGTTCAATGCCGGCGGCCCAGCCAACTCCAGGTACACTGGGGCCGCCCATAATCTCGACCAGACCGTCGTAGCGGCCGCCGGCCATGACGGCGCTTTGCGCGCCGAGCCGCGTCGTGGTGAATTCGAATGCTGTGTGGCAATAATAATCGAGACCGCGCACCAGACGCGGGTTGAGCTCGAAAGCGATGCCGAGAATGCCCAGCATTTCCTTAACGGTCTCGAAAAAATCGCTGCTTTCCTGATTGAGAAAGTCACTGAACAATGGCGCTCCCGCGACTAACTGGCGATCGGTCTCGTTCTTGGAATCAAGAATTCGCAAGGGATTACGTCCGAGCCGGTCGCGGCTTTCAGCAGATAGTTTGTCGCTGTGGTCCGAGAAATACTCGACCAGGGCGGCGCGATAGGCTTGGCGGCTGGCATGATCGCCGAGAGTGTTGAGTTCAAGCACCGTGTGCTCGAGGATTCCCAGGGCGTCGAGCGTGTCGGCGCCGACAGCGATGATATCAACGTCTCCCAGTGGGCCGGGCACACCGAGAAGCTCGGTGCCGATTTGATGAAACTGGCGCAAGCGGCCCTTCTGCGGCCGCTCGTGCCGAAACATCGGCCCGGCGTAGAAGTACTTCAACGGCAGTTGCTGTGACAGGCCACCGGAC
>JAJFGM010000309.1 GCA_021776145.1 Kiloniellaceae bacterium
GCGCCGAGTGTCTCGGCAAGGCGGCGATAGAGGCTCTGCGAGCTGGCCTGAATGTTGATGCGGCCATCGGCCGTTGCGAAAACCCCGGTCGGCACGCCGGTCGGGTGGTTGTTACCCTGCTGCGCCGGCACCTCGCCGTCCTTCAGGTAACGCGCGGCCTGGAAATCCATCATCTGGATCATCGCCTCGGTCAGCGAGGTCTGCACCCATTGTCCCTGGCCAGAGACCTCGCGCTCCAGCAGCGCCATGAGAATGCCCTGGGCAAGCAGCATACCGGCGCTGAGATCGCAAATCGGGATGCCGGCCCGCACCGGGCCCTGGCCGGGCAGCCCGGTGACCGACATCAGCCCGCCGATACCCTGGGCGATCTGGTCGAGGCCGGCGCGCTCGGCATAGGGGCCGCTCTGACCGAAACCGGAGAGGCTGCCATAGACCAGGCGCGGATTGACCGCGCGCAGGGTTTCGTAATCTATGCGCAGGCGGTGCTTGACACCGGGGCGGAAGTTTTCGACCACCACGTCGGCGGTCACGACGAGGCGCAGAAAGATCGCCCGGCCCTCCTCGCTTTTCAGATCCAGCGTCAGGCTGCGCTTGTTGCGGTGCAGATTGAAGAAGTCGAAGCCGTGCCGCGTCGCCGCGTCGTCGACGGCCTGTGTGTTGCCCGCCGGCGCCTCGATCTTGATGGTGTCGGCACCCCAATCGGCAAGCTGACGCACGCAGGTCGGACCGGCCCGCACGCGGCAGAGGTCGAGCACCTTGAAACGCGAAAGCGGCAATGCGGCCATGGCAATAGTCCCCGGGCTCGGTGTCGGTTCAAGGGGCATAAGCGTGGCACTCCCGTGCGACCACGTCCAGCCGTGCGTAAAACGCCAGCTGTGCGTATAACGAAACACCCGGCGCCGTTCCACCGCTAGGCTTCGGGCGCACTGCCACCGAGAAAGGATGCAGGATCATGGCTTTTGCCGAAACCGACGATGGCGTGAAGCTCTACTACGAAGAAACCGGAGCAGGCTTTCCGATGATCTTCGTGCACGAATTCGCCGGCGACCACCGCAGTTGGGAACCGCAAGTGCGTTATTTCGCGCGGCGCTTCCGCTGTATCACCTATAACGCGCGCGGTTTCCCGCCCTCGGAAGTGCCGGAGGACCAGGCCAGCTACTCGCAGGCCCGCGCTTGCGACGACATCAAGGCCGTGCTCGATCACCCGGGCATTGCCCAGGCACACGTCGTCGGCCTTTCCATGGGCGGCTTCGCAACGCTGCACTTCGGCCTCACCCACCCCGGTATGGCGCGCTCGCTGGTCGTCGCCGGCTGCGGCTACGGTGCCGAACGGGATACCAGCGCGCAGTTTCGCGAAGAGGCCGAGGCGACCGCGCGGGGCCTGGAAGAGAACGGCATCGAAGTTTTTGCCGCGACCTATAGCCTCGGCCCGGCACGCGTCCAGTTCCAGGCCAAGGACCCGCGCGGCTGGCAGGAGTTCGTCGATATGCTGAAAGAGCATTCGCCAAAAGGCTCGGCGCTTACCATGCGTGGCGTGCAGCGCGACCGACCGTCGATTTGGGATCTTGAAGTGGGCATGCGGGCGATGACCGTGCCGACCCTCATCGTCACCGGCGACGAGGACGAACCCTGCCTGGTGCCGAACGTTTTCATGAAGCGCACCATTGCCTCGGCCGGCCTTGTGGTGCTGCCCAAGGCCGGCCATGCCGTCAACCTGGAAGACCCCGACGCCTTCAACCGCGCCGTCACCGATTTCGTCGATCTGGTCGAGGCGAACCGCTGGGGCCTTCGCGACCCGCGCGCGACCAGCCAGTCGATCCTCGGCGAGCGCTAGTGGCTCGCCGGGGCGGTGACGCCGGTATCCGAGCAACCGGGTAACCGTACACGGACCGATCGCACTGGGTCCATTTGCACTGGGGCCAATACCATTGGGAGTTGGATGCCGGCATGGCACCTGGAAAGATCCCGCCGCTTGTGCAGGCCATTGCGCTGAGCCTCGCGGGCATTCTGCTGCTGGATTCGATGGGTGCCATCGTCAAACACCTGGTGGCCAGCTATCCGGCGCAGCAACTCTCGGCCTTTCGCAACTTCTTCGGCCTGTTTCCCTCGATCCTGATTCTCATGCTGTCGGCGGAATGGCACGCCAACGGCCGAAAGATCCGCATTCGCAACTGGCGGATCGCTCTGATGCGCGGTCTTTTTGTGACCTTCGCGCAGTTCTTCTTCTATCTGTCGCTCTCGCATCTGGCCCTGGCGACGGCGACCACGCTGGCCTTCGCAAGTCCCCTGTTGGTGACCGCGCTATCGGTGCCCCTTCTCAGGGACCGCATCGGGCCGTGGCGCTGGCTGGCGGTGGCCATCGGCTTCGTCGGAGTGGTTCTCATCATGCGTCCGGGCAGCGATATCTTCACGCCCTATGCCCTGTTGCCGATCGGCGCGGCGCTCGGTTACGCCCTGGCGGCGGTCACCGTGCGGCTGATCACCGAGCCGACCCCCAGCGCGACGATCAATCTCTACTCTCACGTCAGCGCCCTGGTCGGCTCCAGTAGCTTGATGTTCGCGACAAGCGGTTATCAGCCGGTGGCATCGCTGGCGGATTGGCTGTGGATCGCGGCAATGGGACTTGCCGGCGGTTCCGGCGTGCTGCTCTTGATCATGGCCTACGTGCGCACGAAACCCAGCAACCTCGCGCCCTTCGACTACTTCGGCATTCCCTTCAGCTTCGTTCTGGGATGGCTGATATTTGGCGAAACGCCCTTCGACAGGCTGTTCCCCGGCGTCATTCTAATTGTCGCGGGCGGACTCACGATCGTCTGGCGCGAGCGAGTTACCGCGAAAGAGACGTCGGCCCTTGATTCAAAAGGCTAGAGGGCGGTTCGCGCTCTATGTCAGCGGACCGTCGCCGGCGACCGTCGCCCGGTGCATGATGCGGCGTTCGGCCGGGTCGTAAGTGCGACCGCGGTGCAGCACGCTGCGGTTGTCCCAGATCACCAGGTCGCCGGCCCGCCAGCGATGCGCAAAGATGTGCTCGGGACGCTGGCAGAACCCGGTCAGTTCGCGGACCAGCGCCCTGCCCTTTTCCAGCGGCCAGCCGACGACATGCGAACAATGGCTGCCGACGTAATAAATCTTGCGGCCGGTTCGCGGGTGCGTCCTGACCAGCGGCTGGCGCGGCGGCGCGAACTGCGCCTTCTCCTTGTCGGAGAAAATGTCACCCGAGATCAGGGTCCGGGAATAGATGATGCTGTGCTCGCAGATCAGCTTTTCGAGCTCTTCCTTGGTTGTCTCGCCATAGGGACCGGACCAGTCGTCGTAACAGGCGCGGGCGTCGGCAAACTCCGTCTCGCCGCCCTGTACCGGCACTTCCCGCGCCGACAGCAAGGAATATTTGCTCGGCACGGGTTTGTAGGAGCTGTCGGTATGCCAGAGCAGGTTGCCTTTCATGTAGACCGCGTGTTTGTCGTCCGGCCGCAGCAGGTTGCCATCGTCATCTATATTAGCCAGCATCGTCAGGCGCGGATCGACGCCGCCATACTGATCGCGCTTGAGCGGTATCTCCAGCGGCCCGAAACGCTGGGCAAAGGTGGCCAATTCCTCGGAGCTCAGGAACTGCTCGCGAAAGATCGCGACGGCATGACGGTCGATGGCCTCGTGCAGCGCGGCAAAGGTGTCGTCCGGGATCGCGCTTTTCAGATCAATGCCCGAAATCTCGGCGCCGAAGTCATCGATGATCGCCTGGACTTTCACGGCTCTTGCCAGCCCTCGTTGTTGCTGTTCCGCTCGACCGCCAAAACGGCGGCCCGAGCACGGGGACAAGCCTACATTGGCGCGGGGGCTGGCCGCAATTGCATCATTCTCTCCCGGGTATCGCCCAGCGCCGGTGCCACCCGCTAGGCGGCGATCACAACACCCTGCTCGATGAGGGCCGCGACCTCGGCCTCGCGGTAGCCGGCCTCGGCGAGGATCTCGCGGCTGTGCTGGCCATACAGCGGCGCGGCACTGGCGACGGCTCCGGGCGTGGCCGAGAACTTGACAGGCAGCCCCAGGGTCTCGACCGCGCCAGCCGTCGCATGCTCAACCGAAACCACCATGTCGCGGGCACGGACGTGCGGGTCGGCATGCATCTGGGCGACGTCGAGCACCGGGCCGGCGGGCACGCCGGCGGCCTCGAGACGGGCCAGCCAGTCGGCCGTCGTCGCTTTGACGATTACGCTGCCGAGCGCACTTTCCAGCGCCGCCAGGTTCTGCATACGGCCGGCATTCTCGGCGAAACGTGGATCGTCGGCCAGAGCCTCGGCGCCGAGCACCTCGAGCAAGCGCAGCCAATTCGCCTGGTTGGCGGCACCGATGTTGATCCAGCCATCGGCCGTGCGAAAGGCCTGATAGGGCGCGTTCAGGGGATGTGCCGAGCCCATTGGCCCGGGCGGCTGGCCGGTGGCGAAGCAGATCGCCGACTGCCAATAGGTGTGGACGATGCCGGCCTCGAGCAGCGAGGTGTCGACACGCTGGCCGACGCCGGTCTTCAGGCGGTGGGTGTAGGCCGCCAGCACCCCCATGGCAGCGAGGATGCCGGCGGTGATGTCGGTAACCGGGGCCCCCACCTTGACCGGCGGGCGCCCGGACCCTTCGCCGGTGATGCTCATCAGGCCGCTCATGCCCTGGGCGATGAGGTCGAAGCCGGCCCGCTCGGCGTAGGGGCCGCTGCGTCCAAAGCCGGACAGCTCGGCATAGACCAGACCGGGGTTTTCGGCGCGCAGGCTGTCATAACTCAGGCCGAGGCGCTCCATGGTCCCTTGGCGGTAGTTCTCGATCAGCACATCGGCGCCGGACAGAAGGCGACGCAGCACGGCCTTGCCGGCCTCGGCCTTGAGGTCGAGGGCGAGTCCGCGCTTGTTGCGGTTCATCATCATATAAGCCGCGGCCTCGCCGGCGATTGCCGGCGGCAGCGAGCGGCGCGTGTCGTCGCCGCCCGGCACCTTTTCGACCTTGATCACCTCGGCGCCCATATCGGCGAGCATCAGTCCGCAAACCGGACCGGCCATGATGTGCGCCAGTTCAATGACCTTGAGGCCGCTGAGCGGACCGCTTCGCGGCCCTTGTCGTACCTCTCCCGCGGCAGATCCCTCAGCCATGCATCAGCGGGCCTTGAACTTCGGCGTTTCTTTTTTGAGGAAGGCCTTGTAGCCGATCTGGAAATCCTCACTGCCGTAGCAAGCATAGCCCTCGTCGATCTCGGCATCGCTCAAGGGCGTCGGATCGCCTTCCAGGCGGCGCAAAAATTTCTTGTGCCAGCGCGCCACCAGCGGCGCCCCGGACGCGATCTCGCGCGCCGTCGCCAACGTCGCGGCCTCGACCTCGGCATCGGCTACGATGCGTGTCACCAGGCCCTTGTCCTTGGCTTCGGCGGCATCGAAGACACGGCCCTCAAGGAGGATTTCCAGGGTCGCCGCGTGACCGACCAGATTGAGCAGACCGGCGATCTCCGGGTAGGCCATGACCAGGCCGAGACGTTTGATCGGCACGCCGAACCGGCTGGAGGTGCCGCAGATCCTGAGGTCGCAGAGCGCGGCGATCTCCAGCCCGCCACCGACGCAGATGCCGTGGATCATGGCAACGGTTGGGTGCGGGCAGCTCTGAATGGCGCCGAGCGTCGTGTGCATGATCGCGCCATAGGCCTTGGCCTGCTCTGGGTTCGAGCGCTGGTCGGCAAATTCGGAAATATCGTTACCCGGCGAAAAGGCCTTGGTCCCGGCGCCGCGCAGGATCAAACATCGAAGGCTGTCGTCGGCCGAGAGCTCGCCGAGGACTTCGCCGAGGCGCAGCCACATCGGCTTGCTCATGGCGTTGAGTTTGTCCGGCCGGTTGAGCACGACCGTGGCAATGTCGTCTTCGCGCTCGACCTTGATCAGTTCCGGGGTCAGTTCCGAAGTCATTTCCGAGGTCATTTCCGGCATGGCGGGCCTCCCAAAAATCTTGCCGCGATCACCTATAGAAGTACTCGACCAGACCCATCGGCACCACCGGTACGTAGGTCACCAGCATGAGAATGGCAAAGAGCACCGCGATGAAATAGACGTTGACCTTGCTGACCTCCCAGATGTCGGCCTTGGCGACCGAGCAGGCCGTCACCAGGACGCTGGCGACCGGTGGCGTCTGCTGGCCGATC
>JAJFGM010000310.1 GCA_021776145.1 Kiloniellaceae bacterium
GCCGGGCGCCACGGCCGGCGCGCAGCACCGGGCGCGGGCCGAGCGGCAGGTGTTCGGCGCAGACGCGGCAGGCCCGCGCCGCGGCGACGATTTCGGCAAGGCTCGCTTCGGGTGACAGCGCATCGCTCATGGCGGTCCTCCAAGAAGGCGTTCGACGAAGTCCGGCACCTCGACGCCGGCCGGGCCGTAACGGCGTTCGACAAAAAGGCTGTGTCCTTGCGAGGGCTCGAGGTTGATCTCGACGGTGTGCGCGCCGGCGGCGCCGCGCGCCTCCTGCACGAAACCGGCGGCCGGATAAACGTTGCCCGAGGTGCCGATGGAAACGAAAAGCGCGCAACCCGCAAGCGCATCGTAGATGCGGTCCATCTCGAACGGCATTTCACAGATCCTTACGACGTGGACCCGCAGGGTGCCCAGCGTCGCGCAGGCCCGACAGATGCTGTCGCGGGACATGTCGCCCGGCCAGTCCGCAACGGCGGCGCAGACCTGACAGCGCGCCTTCAGAAGCTCACCGTGCATATGAACGAGGCTCTTGGAACCGGCCCGTTCGTGCAGATTATCGATGTTTTGAGTGACCAGAAGCACGTCGCCCGGCCAGGCCGCTTCCAACCGTGCCAGGGCCAGGTGCGCCGCATTGGGCCGCACGGCGGGGTTCAAGAGGCCGCGCCGGCGATCGTTATAAAAGGCGTGCACGCGGTCGGGGTCGCGCTGGAACGCCTCGGGCGTCGCCACGTCCTCGATGTTGACCGTGGCCCAGATGCCGTCGGCGTCACGAAAGGTGTCGAGCCCGGACTCCTTGGAAATCCCGGCCCCGGTGAGGATGACAATGCGGCCGTCGCGCGGTCCACTGTAGGCGTCTTGCGGCATCACGGGGGCGATGATAGACGAGGTTGCGACCCGGTCCCAGCGTCACCTGCCGCCGGGCAACTTCGACCTGAAACTTCGACCCGTGTTTTCGAAAGGCTTACAAAGCATGGCCAGCATTCTTTTCGTCTGCACCGGAAACATCTGCCGTTCGCCGACCGCCGAGGGCATGCTGCGTCAGCAACTGCGGGATCAGGGCCTGCAGGACCAGATCCGCGTCGACTCCGCCGCCACCCACGCCTATCACATCGGCGACCCGCCGAGCCAGCCGGCACAAGATTGTGCCGTGGCACGCGGCTACGATCTCAGCGCCCTCAGGGCGCGCAAGGTACAGCCCGGCGACTTCAACGACTTCGACCTCATCGTCGCCATGGACGGCGGACACATGGAAATCCTCGCGGACCTTCGGCCCAGCGACAGCCGGGCGGAGCGACGCCTGTTCATGGAGTTCGCGCCCGGGCCCGGGTCAGACGTGCCGGACCCCTACTACGGCGGCCGCGCCGACTACGAGGCAACCTTCGATCTTATCGCAAGCGGCATGCCCGGCCTGATCGAGGCCCTGCGCCGCCAGCTGCCGTGAGCCCCGACGACCCAAGCCTCGCCGGTCCGGTCCGCGCGGCGACGGGCCGCATCCCGCTGAGCTTGCGCCCCTTGCCGGGCGGCTGTGTCGCCGAAGTCTATTGCGTCGAGCTGGAGGGCGGCGAGCGGATCGTCGCCAAGGTCGACGCCCAGGCCGGTTTGGCCGTCGAGGGTTTCATGCTCGACTACCTGGCCCGCGAGACCGACCTGCCGGTTCCGGCGACCTTGTTCTGCAGCGACCGGCTCCTGCTCATGGACTATGTGCCGAGTCGCGGCGGGCGCAGCCGCGCCAGCGAGGAGGACGCCGCCGAGGCGCTCGCCGCGCTGCACGGGATCGGCGCCTCGGCCTACGGCTTCGAGCGCGATACCGTCATCGGCGCATTGCCCCAGCCCAACCCCTGGGAAAAGGACTGGTGCGCTTTCTACCGCGACAACCGGCTGCTCGCCATGGGCCAACTGGCGCGCAAGTCCGGGCGCCTGCCGGAAGAGATCTTCCGCCGCCTCGCGGTCTTTTGCGAGCGGATCGATCGTTTCATTCCGGCGGCCGGCCGGCCGGCGCTGCTGCATGGCGACGTCTGGGCCGGCAATCTGCTTTACGGCAAGGATCGCGTCGCCGCCTTCATCGATCCGGCACTCTATTTCGGCGAGGCCGAAGTGGAGCTGGCCTACATCGAGATGCTCTCGACCTTTGGTCCCGCCTTCTTCGAGCGTTACAACTCACTGCGCCCGATCGATCCCGGTTACCATGAGTCGCGGCGCGACATCTACCAGCTCTTTCCGCTGTTGGTGCATACGCAGATCTGCGGCGACCCCTATCCGGCGCAGATCGCGGCCATTCTGACGCGCTACGCCTGAGGCTAGGGCCTGTTGAGATTCAGGTTACGGCCTCGGTTCGAGCCAAATTGGCCCGCAGTTAGGAACGAGAAGGAAGGACATGCAGCGCATATTCGACCCGAGGCGTCGTATTTGGGAGCGACGCGGCTGCGGGCCAATTGGGCCGAACCCATTCGGGGCGGGGCGTATTTGCGCCAGGGCCGCGTCGCGCGCGGCTTGTGGGGGGCCCACCCCACGGCGCCACGCGCTCCTTGCCCTGGCGCAAATCCGCTCCCGCCGAG
>JAJFGM010000032.1 GCA_021776145.1 Kiloniellaceae bacterium
CTCTGGGTCATGTTGTAGTCGAAACCCATGGCGTTAAGGCCGTAACCGAGCAGCCCGATATCCGGCAGGGCATAAATATTCCACATAGCGCCGACGACGTTCCAGGGGATTAGCAGCGGCAGCGCCATGAGGACGAGACAGACCGAGACCCACCCGCCCTGGCGCGGCATGGTCAGGGCTATGGCAACGCCCAAGGGCACTTCGATGGCGAGGATGATCGCGGTGTAGGAGAGTTGCCGGCCGAGCGCCGCGTGAAAACGTTCGGAGTTCAGCACGGCTTCGAACCAGCCAACGCCTTGCCAGAAAAACAGATTGTTGCCGAAGGTTTCCTGAACCGAATAGTTCGCAACCGTCATCAAGGGCACGAGCGCATTGAAGGCAACGAGGACGACGACGGGGATGACAAAGAGCCAGGCGCGTTGGTTTTCCGTCTTCATGATGCCGCCTCGCCAACCAGCCAGCCGTCGGCATAGACCCTTGTCTTGGCCGGATCGAAATTAAGATGCGCGGGCCCGGTCTCCACCGCCTCGCCTTCGCGGCTCAAAAGGTTGATGCGCTCATCGCCGGCGCGGGCCTCGAACACGCGATAACGGCCGATATCGGCAATGCGCACGATATCGACCGGCACGCCGCTATCGGCCAGGCTGACGAACTCGGGCCGCACGCCGATCTCCAGGCGGCCGGCATCGGCCGGCGGCGTCGGCGCGGTTTCGGTCGGCACCCACACGCCCTGGAAAAAGGCGGCGCCGTCGCGCACCTCGCAAGACAGCACGTTCATGCCCGGCGAGCCGATGAAGTGCCCGACGAAGGTGTGGGCGGGCCGCTCGAAGAGCTCGACCGGCGAGCCGATCTGCACCACCTCGCCGTCCTGCATGACCACGACCTGATCGGCGAACGTCAGTGCTTCGGTCTGGTCATGGGTCACATAAATCATTGTCGCGCCAACACGTTGATGAAGCTCTTTCAGTTTCGACCTTAGCTTCCATTTCAGATGCGGGTCGATCACCGTCAGCGGTTCATCGAACATGATGACGTTGACATCGTCGCGCACCAGGCCGCGGCCCATGGAGATTTTCTGCTTGTTGTCCGGCGTCAGGCCGGCGGCACGAACTCCCAACATATCGGTGACTTCGAGCATCGCGGCGATTTCGCGCACGCGGATATCGACCCGGGCCGCCTCGACACCACGATTGCGGAGGGGAAAGGCCAAATTGTCGTAGACGGTCATGGTGTCGTAGATGACAGGGAACTGGAACACCTGTGCGATATTGCGGCGGTCGGGCGGCAGCGCGGTCACATCCTGGCCGTTGAAAAGAACGCGCCCCTCGCTGGGCATCACCAGGCCCGAAATGATGTTGAGCAGGGTCGTCTTGCCGCAACCGGAGGGTCCGAGCAGGGCATAGGCGCCGCCGTCGTCCCAATCGAGATCGATGCGCTTCAGTGCGAAATCGGCGGCTGACTGCGGTTCAGGCAGATAGCTGTGCCGCAGACCCGAGAGTTCGATTCGCGCCATCCCTCCGCCTCCCCTCAGGCCGCGACCCGCGCGCCGTCGGGCCGGAAGTAGAGGCAACCGCGCGTGTCGATGTGAAACTGATGCCGGGCGCCCACTCGATAGGCATGGATACCATGGCTTTGCGATACCCAGGCGCGTCCGTCGAGATTGAAGTGGGCAATGCTCTCGGATCCTGAAAGCTCGGTGATTTGCACTTCGCCCGTCACGGCGATGGCCTGCGGCCCGCCCGAGGTCGGCGAGACGAAATGCGGCCGCACGCCGACGAGATAGTCGCCGTCGGGCGCCGCCGCGATGGCCCCTTGCGCCGGCCAGCGGGCATTGGCGCCAAGCAGGATCTCCGCACCCGACTTACGGACCGGCGCGGCGTTGATCGGCGGATCGGAAAAGACACTGGCGGTTTCCAGGTCGGCGGGCGCGTGATAGAGCGCCGCAGTCTCGCCGTACTGGGTCACCCGCCCCTCGCTGACAGTTGCGGTATGGCCACCGAGCAGCAACGCCTCGGTCGGCTCCGAAGTGGCATAGACGACCACCGAGCCGCGCCCGGCGAACAGTTTGGGCAAGTCGTCGCGCAGTTCCTCGCGCAGCTTATAGTCGAGATTGCCGAGCGGCTCGTCCAACAGCACCAACTCGGAATCCTTGACGATGGCGCGGGCCAGGGCGGTGCGCTGCTGCTGTCCGCCCGACAGTTCGGCGGGTTTGCGCTGCAGAAAGGCGCCAAGACGCAGCACGTCGGCCGCTTCGTGCACGCGGCGTTTGATATCGGCCTCCGCGATGCGCGCCACGCGCAAGGGCGAGGCGATGTTCTCGTAAACGCTCAAATGCGGATAGTTGACGAAGAACTGGTGCACCAGACTGACATTGCGCCGCCGGGTGGCCTTGCCGGTGACGTTGGCGCCGTTGAACCAGACTTCGCCGGAACTCGGCCGCTCGAGGCCGGCCATCATCTTGATCAGCGTGGTCTTGCCGGCGTTGGTAGCACCGAGCAGGATGTTGAAGCCGCTTTCGGCGAGCGTCAGCGAGGTCTCGTGAATGTGGGTCTCGACGCCGACCCGTTTCACCACATTGCGGAATTCTATGGACATGCTTTAGGCCCTTAGGCCGGTCCCCGGTGTCCCAGACGTACGGATGCCCACTATGGAGACATTCGTGCAAAATCGCGATCCCCCTGAAAAAACGGCGCCCCGCACGCAAAGCACGGGGCGCCGTAAACAGTACGGGACTTAGTTAGAGGTCCAACGCTTGACCAACTCGTCGTAGTTGACGGTCTCG
Source organism: Kiloniellaceae bacterium (assembly GCA_021776145.1). GTDB lineage: Bacteria > Pseudomonadota > Alphaproteobacteria > Kiloniellales > Kiloniellaceae > JAJFGM01. Next base: position 2,783 of record JAJFGM010000032.1, read on the forward strand.
CCCTGCGGCTTCTCGTTGGCCAGCTTGGCTTTCGGCGAACCCGCCGCATTCAGCCAAGACGCCGGATCCTTCTCGTCATTCAGACGCGGTCCGCACCCGCCATAGACGTTGGCCGCCTTGTCGGCAGCCTCCATGCGGGCCATGACCAGATCCATCTCACTGGCCAGACGGTCCATGGCTTGCTGCGGCGTGAAGGCGCCGGAGTTCACGTCACCAATCTGCTGCCACCAGATCTGTGCCAGCTTGGGATAGTCCGGCACGTTGACACCTGTCGGCGACCACAGCACGCGGTCGGGCGAGCGGTAGAACTCAACCAGGCCGCCCAGGTTCGGGGCGCGGTCGGTGAAGCTCTGGTGCCGAATCGTGCTGTCGCGCACGAAGGTCAGACCGACGTGGCTCTTCTTGACGTCCAGGGTCTTGGAGACGACGAACTGGGCATAGAGCCAGGCGGCCTTGGCGCGGTCCGTCGGCGTCGACTTAAGGATCGTCCAGGAACCGGCATCCTGATAGCCGAGCTTCTGGCCCTCTTCCCAATAGGGACCGTGCGGCGACGGCGCCATGCGCCACAGCGGCTTGCCGGCGTCGTCGACGGTGTTGTTGCCGTCGGCCTTGGACCCGACCATCGAGGCCGTGAAGGCGGTGTACCAGAAGATCTGCTGGGCAACGTTACCCTGCGACAAGGCCGGCAGCGACTGATAGAAGACGTAGCTGGCGGCGCCCGGTGGGGCGTACTTGCGCAGCCACT
>JAJFGM010000311.1 GCA_021776145.1 Kiloniellaceae bacterium
CGGGCTGTCCGCGAAGATCGCATCTACGCGTTGTCCTTCGATGACGAAATCTTGGCCAACGGTAATCAGGTCAACTTGTTCGCCAAGGCCTCCCAGCCAAACACCGTCAGGGGTATCGCCAAGGATCGTAACAGGCAAGAACTCCACGATACCGTCGCCGTTGACAACCTTCACGCCAATCGTTCCATCACCTTTCAATGTCAGGATTGAGGGCGAAATGAAGTGCGCCATCGACTGCTCCATGTTGATGACAATCTGGCTGGTTATGCCCGCCCGGATACCGTCGTCTGGATTTGCGACCTCAAGTTCGAACCGAAAAGTTCGGGTCTGGGGGTCAGCGATGGGCGAGACGAAGCTCAATACGCCTTCCACAACACGTCCACCGATCAATACCGCCGTGCCTAGCGAACCAAGTTGCAAATCGTTGACATCGCGCTCAGAGGCATGGCCGACGATGAGTATTGGATCGAGGTCGACGAGCCGAGCCGCAGTGTCCCCAACACGCACATAGTCGCCGAGTTCCACGTTGCCCTGATCGACAACGGCCGAGAATGGCGCACGAAATGTGGTGCGCTCGATATCGACACGGATCTGTTCGATGACTGCCCGTGCGGCATCAAGTTGCGCCCGTGCCGCCGCCACGCTCGTTTCCGACCGGAAGCCCTTTTGGCTCAACTCATGCGCCGCCTTATACTCGATCTCACGCTGGCGCAGCAATGCCTCGGCTTCGACGAGTTTCGCCGGCCGGTCGTCCAACGCAACTTTAGCGATAACTTCCCCCGCCTCGACGCGGTCGCCTGAGCTGACCATCAGTTCAACCACGCGCCCATATGTCTCGGCCCGGACCTCGACGGTGCGGGACGCTTCGGTGCGGCCATTCACGATAATCTGCCGCTGACGCGGTTGCGCCTTAAGCCTGGCCACTCGAACGCTCACCGCCAGATCCTCGGCAGGCCCGGAGGTGGTTTCGACATCGTCACGCGTTGCGGCGGTCGTGGTACTCTCCCCGAACTGGCCCGACAGAATCCAGCCCGCGGCGGCAAGGGCCAGCAGTAGTGCTATGAGAACAGATTTGTTCATGTCTTCTGTCTCGTTTCCTGTGAAAACCCGAAAAACCGGCGAACCAAGTCTTGTCGCGCGCTATTCGGCGGCTGGCCGTTCGGCCAGAAGCGCGGCGCCGATCATCTCCGTTCTGTGCTCTTCGATATACTTCGCCATTGTCTTGTAAATCGCGAGCCCGAACCCGCTGACGAATCTTGCTCCCGGATCTTGCTTCTCCTCGCAGACGCCAAGGCGCTCGACCGTTGTTTTTAAATATGCGAGCCGCTCATCGATAAACTGCTCCAGGGTTCGCGCCGAAAGTAGGTCGGCAAACATCATCCGGAACAAGAAATCCGACCGAACCCTGTCGGGCTCCGAGGGCCCGTCGAGCGCGTCCATCAACGCCATGCGTCCCGTCGGCGTAATGGAATAGACTTTCTTAGCCGGGCGGCCATCCTGCGAGATTTTCGCCACCGTCGCCATGCCGGCTTTTTGTATCCGGTCGAGTGCCGGATAAATCGAACCAAAGCCGATCTCCTGGATCTGGCTGAACGGGCCCTCTTCGAGGGCTTTGCGGATCTCATAACCCGACGCGTCACCACGGCTTAGAACGGCGAGGCAGATAGTTCTGGAGTCCATAATCGATTTCCAAGCTATAGTATATCGAATAAATATAGCTTGTTTTGATATATGCGCAAGCGGTAACTTCGCCACCGCCCCGACTCGGTCTGCCGACCGGGGTACTGAGATTGACGCTCAAATACTTCCGGGACAGAAGGCCAATGGACGACAGGCCGCCGATGGTATTCCGAAAAGTTAACTATCACTCGAAAATATTCATGAAACTTCATGGCTGAATAACCGTATATTGCGATCAAGGATAGCGATAACGGGGAGCCGCCTGGGCAACCTCACCGGCGTTGTGCCTGCCAAATATTCGGAAAAGCCCCGACAAAATGGAGGAACTCGATGTCTATTATTCGTGCTAGCCGGCGTACCGTGCTGTCGGTCGTTCTCGCCACTGGCGTCAGCTTTCTTGCGTCGCCGGGCAGCGCCGGCGACCTTGCCGAGATCAATATGTTAATCAATCAATCGCCCTGGTTCGATGGTTTCCGCCAAGTGGTGGAAAAATACGAGGCAGAGACCGGAAACACGGTCAATCTCGATGTAACACCATTCCCTGGGATGCTTGAAAAGACTCGTAATTCCGTCCGGTCTCCCGAGGGCACTTATGATGTACTCGCCGTAAATACCATGTGGATGAACGAGGTATATGAGGGCGGATTTGTGTCGCCCATCGATGACATTCAGACCGGTTATAAATTGCCGGAGGGTGTCCTCGACTATGCGGAAACCACATATTGGGATAAGGAAAAGGGCGCGTTCTCCTCTTCGGGGAAATTGCTTGGGCTGCCGTTAAACGGCAACGTGCAGGTACTCTATTACCGCAGCGATCTATATGCCGAGAACGGTCTCTCAGTACCGACGACCTGGGACGAGCTCTATGCCAACGCAGAGATTCTTCACAATCCGCCAAATGTCTATGGCTTTGCCACACGCGGCGACCGTAACGCCGCCGCCTACAACTCGTCGGGATACCTCGTTAGCCACGGCGGCGCCTTCTTCCGCGACCCGGCTTCAAACGATTACACGGTTACCATCA
>JAJFGM010000312.1 GCA_021776145.1 Kiloniellaceae bacterium
CTCGCCCGCATCGACGGCACCCGTTCGCTGGCCGCCATCCACGCCGAGCTGCGGGACCTTGACAGCGGCCTCGACTGGGACCGCTTTCGCACGCAGTTCACCCAGGCCTATGCCGCTCTCAACGGCATCAACCGCCTGTTCCTGCGTGCGCCGACGGCATCTTGAAGACAAAAAAGAGGCGGTGCCGGACGCACCGCCTCTTTCGTCTTCAATTCGATTTCGAGCGCCCCTTATCGGACGCCCTACATCGGATAGGTGTCTCAGCAGGCGCCGCGGTCGAGACCGATGTCGCGCAACTGATGCCGATCCAGCCGGCTCAGATCGTTGTAGAGGCGCAGGCTGTTGCGGGCGTCGGCAAGGCCTTCGGCGAAAGTCACGAAGGCGCTTTTGACGTCGAGTAGATAGCGGCGATCCAGGCCCATGAGCGTGTTGTCGGCCGCCAGGTCCCGCTTGTTGTAAAAAATGTCGGTCATGGTCGTAGTCCTTTGAGATTCGGGACCGGGGGTTGTCCGGCCGTTCACCGCAATCGAGAGGCGCCTCGGGGCGAAACGCCTCTCTTCGTTGAGGCGGAATTAGGCCCTTTTGAGGCAAATGACCATTGCTCATTTTTCACGCGCCGCATGCGATAAAAGCATAGCGGGATTCGGAATTTATTAAGAAATTCAGTGCTTTGACTAAGGGTGTCGCTTGTTGGCGATTTGCTGACGCCTGTGGAGGCAAAATCGCTCTTTTTGCGTCGGGGGGGCTCCGGACGGCAGGTGGTGCGGCACCGATTTGACCGTGCGAGCACGCGAATTTTGCTAAATAAGAACTTCCGTGGCAACGTCGCCGCGCTGGCCACGTAGCCTTGCGGGCGACTCAGTCCTGCAGTTCGGCGATGTCGAGGTAGAGATCCAGGGCCTCGGGGTTGGCCAGGGCTTCCTTATTCTTCACCGGCCGGCCGTGCACCAGGTCGCGCACAGCCAGTTCGACGATCTTGCCGCTTTTGGTGCGCGGGATATCGGCGACCTGGATGACCTTGGCCGGCACGTGGCGCGGCGTGCAACCCTGGCGCACCTGCCTCTTGATGCGCGCGATCAGGTCTTCATCGAGAATCCGCCCGCCGCGCAGCTTGACGAAGAGCACGACGCGGACATCATCCTCAAAATCCTGGCCGATGACGATCGCCTCTTCGACCTCTTCGAGCTGTTCGACCTGGCGGTAGATCTCGGCCGTGCCGATGCGCACCCCGCCGGGGTTGAGCGTCGCATCCGAGCGCCCGTAGATGATCACGCCGGAGTGTTCGGTAAGCTCGATGAAATCGCCGTGGCACCATACGTTGGGAAAGCGCTCGAAATAGGCGGCGCGGTAGCGCGCGCCGTCGGGATCGTTCCAGAAGCCGACGGGCATGGAGGGGAAGGGCCGGGTGCAGACCAGTTCACCTTTTTCGCCGCGCAGCGCCGCTCCGCTATCGTCAAAGACCTCGACCGCCATGGCGAGATGGCGCTTTTGGATCTCGCCACGCCACACCGGGCCCAGGGGATTGCCGCCGACGAAACAGGCGACGATGTCGGTGCCGCCAGCAATAGACGATAGGCAGACGTCCGACTTGATGCGCTGGTAGACGGTGTCGAAACCTTCCGGCACCAGCGGCGAGCCGGTCGAAGTGATGGTGCGCAGGCTGCCAAGATCATGCGTCGCCCGCGGAAACAGGTCGGTCTTGCCTAGGGCATCGATGAATTTGGCGGAGGTTCCAAAGAGCGTGCCCTTTTCGGCATCCATGAAGTCGAAAAGGATGTTGCCGTCGGGATAAAAGGGCGCGCCGTCGTAAAGCAGCAGGCTGGCCTCGGCCGCCAGGGCCGAAACCAGCCAATTCCACATCATCCAGCCGCAGGTGGTGAAATAGAAGACGCGGTCGTCACGCTTCACATCGCACTGCAGGGCGTGTTCCTTGAGGTGCTGTAGAAGTGTGCCGCCGGCACCATGCACGATGCACTTCGGTTTGCCGGTCGTGCCCGAGGAGAACATGATGTAAAGCGGTGCGTTGAAGTCGTGGCGGTAAAAGGCGATGTCGCCAGCGGCGTGCGGCGCCAGGAAGTCCGTCAGCCGGCAGCCCCTTGCCAGAGCCGTGACATCCGGCGTTTCGTCAAGGTAGGGCACGACGACGATACGCTTGAGGCTTGGCAACTCGGCGCTGAATTCGGCGATCCGGCCCAGGGACTCGATGACCTTGCCGTTGTAGTGGTAGCCGTCGGGGCAGAACAGCACCTTGGGCTCGATCTGACCGAAACGGTCGAGCACGCCGCTGACCCCGAAATCCGGCGAACAGGACGACCAGACGGCGCCGAGCGAGGCGGTCGCCAGCATCGCCGCCACGGTTTCCGGCATGTTCGGCATGAAGCCGGCAACACGGTCGCCGGGGCCGACACCCTCGGCCGCCAAGCCCTGGGCCAGGCGCGAGACAAGATCGTAGAGCTCGCGGTGCGACAGGCGTCGCTTGACCTTGTTTTCGCCCCAAAAAACCATGGCGTCGGCGTCGTCGCGCCGGCGCAGGAGGTTCTCGGCATAGTTCAGCTTGGCGTCGGGAAAAAAGCGCGCGCCCGGCATCCTGTCGCCGTCGACCAGCACCGGCCCATCAGTGCTACCGGGCTCGGAAATGACGCCGCAGAAGTCCCACAGCGAGCGCCAGAACTTCTCCATCTCGCTGACCGACCAGTCGAAAAGCGCGTCGTAGTCGGAAATTTGGCAGCCCCAGTCAGCCTCGATCTGACGCAGAAAGCGCGTCAGGTTGGTTGCGGCGACTCGCTCCGGCGAGGGCTGCCAAAGGGGTTCGGACATCACAGTCTCCAACGGTCAACATCTTCAGGCCACGGCGGGCCACAGTATGGCGAAACGGTCCTGCCCTGCCCAGGGCGAAATCGCCGCCGGACCGCGGTCCGATGCCACGCCAGGTATCCCGCCAGACGCAGGCCAGCCCTGCGTTCAAGCCCCCTATCGAACCGTCGTTCAAGGCAATAGAATATTCGCCAACATGCCAGCCGACGACTCCCTGCCGCGCCGCTCCACGCGGATTTCGGTGCCCGTGCAGGGCGCCATTTTCATGACCGTGGCGGCGCTGTTTTTCGCCCTGATGAACGCCCTCATCCGTGAGGCGGCGCAAGAGTTGCACGTCCTCGAGGTTGCCTTCTTCCGCAATTTCTTCGCCCTGCTTTTCATGCTGCCGTGGCTGGCGCGGGCCGGCATATCCGCTTTGCGCACCGAGCGCCTCGGCCTGCACATCTGGCGCGCCGTCATTGGCCTGTCGGCGATGAGCTGCTGGTTCGCCTCGGTGACCTTCCTGCCGATGGCGGAAGCCGTGGCACTGAACTTCACCCTGCCGCTTTTCGCCACGGCGGGAGCCGCCTTCTTTCTGGCCGAAAAGGTCGGTCCCCGGCGCTGGGGCGCGACCTTTGTCGGCTTTCTTGGCATGCTGGTCATTCTACGTCCCGGCTTCGTCGAGATGAGCCCGATGGCGGCTCTACCGGTCGTCGCGGCGGCCTTCATGGCGGTTTCGGTGCTCATCGTCAAAAGCCTCTCGGGCACCGAGAATCCCAACGCCGTCGTGCTTTACATGAACCTCTTCATGACGCCGATGTCGCTGGTGCCGGCCCTCTTCGTCTGGCGCTGGCCGGGCCTGGAGACGCTGCTCTATCTCGTCGGCATCGGTCTGCTGGCAACGGTCGCACACCTTTTTCTCATGCGGGCCTACGTCCGCGCCGACGCCTCGGCGATCATGCCCTTCGACTACATGCGCCTGCCCTTCGTCGCGGTCTTGGCTTTCCTGCTCTACGGCGAGGTGCCGGATGGCTGGACCTGGACAGGAGCGGCGATCATCGCCGCTTCGGCCTTCTACATCGCCCGGCGCGAAGCCCTGCAGGCCCGCCTGCCCAGCGCCGGCGAGGCACCGAAAGGGCGGCTGTGAACCAAAACATCGCCGCCGCGCCGCGCGGTATCTGGCACGGCGCCTTTTTCATGTTGGCGGCGGCCCTGTCCTTTGCCTCGGTGGCCACCTTGGTGCGCTATCTCTCGCAATCGCTCGACCCCTTGGTCCTGGTCTTTTTCCGCAATTTTTTCGCCGTCGTCTTTCTGCTGCCCTGGCTTTTCAAGACCGGCCTGCAAGTCCTCAAGACGGCGCGCCCCGGTGGCCACGTGCTGCGCGCCGCCATGGGCCTGCTCTACGTCCAGACCTGGTACTTCGCGCTGAGTCTGCTGCCACTGGCCGAGGCCGTGGCCCTCAACTTCGTGGTGCCCATGTTCGCCACCGCCGGGGCGGCGTTGTTCCTTGGCGAAGCCGTCAAGCTGCGCCGCTGGAGCGCCGTTGCCATAGGATTCGCCGGCACCCTGGTCATCCTGCGGCCGGGTTTCACAGATTTGACGCCGGCCATGACCCTACCGGTGATCGCCGCCGCCCTGATGGCCGGGTCGGCCCTGGTCGGCAAGTCATTGGTCAGCCAGGATTCGCCTTTCACCATCGTATTCTACGTGGTGCTGGCCATGACGCCCCTGTCGCTGATCCCGGCGCTATTTGTTTGGCAATGGCCGACACCCGGAGAATTCGCTCTTCTTGCCCTGCTCGGCATCGCCGCCATGGCGGCGCACCTTTTCATGACCATGGCCTTTGCGCGCGCCGACGCCTCGGCGGTGATGCCCTTCGACTACACGCGCCTGCCCTTCGTCGCCGCTTTCGGCTTCCTGGTCTTCGGCGAGGTACCGGATCTTTGGACCTGGGTCGGCGCCGCGATCATTGCCGGCGCCGCCTTCTACATTGCCCGGCGCGAAGGCCAACTCGCGCGCGGCAAGACCTGAGAGCGCGGCCGCGGCAGTCGCCGCTTGACCGAAAATCGCCTTTGGTGTGAAGAAGGCCTTACGACCGCAAACCCGCCCCAAGCACCCGATGAGGGAGGATGCCATCCGCGCCGTAACGTCGCCGCCCTATGCAGTGGCCAGCATCGTTCTTTCAATGGGACTGGTCGCCGTTGGAAACGGCCTGCTTTTTGCCTATGTGCCGGTGAAACTGGCGGCCGAGGGTTTCGCGCCGTGGATTGCCGGCGCCGTCCTTACCGCCATGGCCGCGGGAAATTTCGCCGGCTGCCTGGCGACGGGGGTACTGGTGCGCCGGGTCGGCCATGCGCGAGTCTTCGCCGCCTTGGCTGCCATGGTCACGCTCTCGGTACTGATCGTTGCCATTGGCACCGATCCTTGGTTGTGGATGCTCTCGCGCGGCTTCTACGGCTTTGCCATCGCCGGCCTGTTTATCGTCACCCAGAGTTGGCTGAACGATGCCTGCGCGAACGAATGGCGCGGCCGTGTCATCGCCATCTTTTATATGACCTATGTCCTCTGCATTGGGTCGGGATCCTTTCTTTTGCGCTTCGTGGAGTTGGAGGGCGTGCAGGCGCCGCTGCTTTCGATCCTCTTTACCACTCTGGCGATCCTGCCGGTCAGTCTGACCCGGCTGCGCGCACCGGCGCCGCCCGAAAGCGTCACCGTAGCCCTGCGCGCGGTCTGGCGGATCTCGCCAGTCGGCCTGGTCGGACTTTTCGCCGTCGGCGGCCTGACCATGCTGGTGCAGGGCTTTGCCCCGATCTATGCCGCCGCCGAGAACTACTCCAAGGACGACATCGCGCTTTTGCTGTTCCTCATGCAGTTCGGCATGATTGCGGTGCAGCTCCCCCTTGGCGCCCTGTCGGACCGCATGGACCGTCGCTACGTCCTGATCGCCGCCACCCTCCTGGTCGTCGCCAGCGCCGGCGCGGCGACGCAGATGACCGGCGTCGAGCTGCTCTGGCTGATTGTCGTCTTCGCCCTATGGAGCGGCGCCACCGAGAGCATCTATGCCATCGCCAATGCCCACGCCAACGACCGCGCCGAGCCGCGCTATTACCTCTCGGTTTCCAGTACCCTGTTGGTGGCCTGGTCGGTTTCCGGCCTTGTCCTGCCGGCCCTGGCGACGGCCTTGACCGGTCCCCTGGGTCCGCGCGCTTTCATGTTTCTCGCCATGGCCGTCGCCACCGCCTATGGCCTCTTCGTCGCCTACCGCCTGATGTCTCGGGCGGCGGCGAAGGCAGAGGACCACGAACCCTATCAGCCGATCAGCGCCCAGGCGCCGCACAGCGCCGAGCTGGCGCCGCCGGCGGAGGATATTTAAGCCAGATCGGGCCCGCTATTGATCTCGAAAACCCCGGCGAAGGGTTTCTGCAGGGCACGTTCCAGTATTTCCAGGCGATCCTGGCCGTAGAACATGTCGCCGTCCGCGAAGTAGGTCGGCGAACCGAATACCGAGCGACGCACCGCTTCGGTGTTGTTCGTGTCGTAGATGTCCCGCGTCCGCGGCGCGTCCGCCACCTCGAGCAGGCGTTCGGCGTCGAGCCCAAGGCCCGCGGCGAGCCGCAACAGGGTCGCGCGATCCGCGAGGTCGGCGTCGTCGCGCCAATGCGCCTCAAGCAGGACATGGGCCAATTCGTCGACGTCCTCGCCCAGCTCGACCGCCGCGATCAAGAGACAGTTGGCGAGCGTCATGTCCTTGTGGTGATGGGTCGGGATGCCCTGCATCACCGGGGCGTCGCGGAACTCGGCCCAGCGCTCGATCTCGCGGCGAAAGTAGTAATCGATATGCGCCTTGCTGCGCTGCTTGAAGGGGACCGCGCCGCAGGCCTCGATCACCGGCCGCAGAAAGACCGGCCTGTGCCGGATGCGACGCCCGGCGGCGCGGGCGATCCGCATGAAGCGGCGCGAGCCGAGATAGGCGTATGCGGAATGCGCGGAATAGAAGTATTCGATCTCTGACACGATCGTTTGTCCCAAACTGGTTTCGGTCAAGTGGCGCGAGCCCGGATCGCGACCCTGGTTCGGGGCGGCCCTGGACGTTCGGGATCATGACGAAGCCCGGCCCTTCGCGCAACGCGGCTGGGACGCGTCCACCGCCGCGGCAGGCCCGCTTTAAGTCTCGTCGGTGGCATGCGGGCCGCCATGCCCGAGATCACCATGCCCGGGGTCGGCGCGCCAGCGCGCCAAGAGCGCCGCGGCGCGGTCGCGGTGCAACGGTTTGATGTGACTGGCGACCGTGTTGATGGCGGCGTAGAGGACCGTGGCATCGTCGCTGAAGCCGATCCCGGCGATGAAGTCCGGCAGCAGATCCGTCGGTACGACAAAATAGGCCAGCGCCGCGACCAGCGTCGCCTTGACCCGCAGCGGGGTCGCGCTATCGCCAGCACAAAAATAGGCCGACAAGAGGTCGATGAGGAATGGCACGCGGTTTAGATTGCGCCGCGCCTTGTTCCAGAAGCCGCGTTTCACGCGCCCCTCGTCACGGACAAACCGCTGGTTCTCGACAGGCGTCAGTTCGCGGCCCGACATATCTCCCGTACTGGACATAACGCCTATATGAGGACGCTTTGCCGCAGTCGCAATGGTCCGGCGGCTGTGCTATGCCAGCCCGGTCGGGACGCAAACGGGGATATTCGGCCCGGCATTCTTCGCAGCCGGCCTTGCGCCCGCGAGCGACACGGCCCCTTTAAACGATGAGGCCCCTGCAAGCGACAATGCTCGACACCGGTGCGCCGCTCCTGAAGAACTTCTGGTACCTCGTCATGCCCGGCAATCAGCTGCGAGCGGGCGCCACCCAGGCCCTGACCGTGATGGGCGAACCGCTGCTGCTCGGGCGCGACCGGGACGGCCGGGCCTTCGCCCTGCTCGACATCTGTCCGCACCGCGGCATTCCGCTGCACTACGGCAGCTTCGACGGCCGCGAAGTGACCTGCTGCTACCACGGCTGGAAGTTCGCGCCCGACGGCCGCTGCACCGAGATTCCCTCGCTTCTGCCGGACCAGGACTTTGACATCTCGCGCATCAAGGCGCGCAGTTTTCCGCTGCGCGAAGTGCAGGGCAACATCTGGGTCTACTTCACCGATAGACGCGACGACGACGGCGGCGCACGGCCACCACCGGAGATCGTCGGTGTGGGCGACGGTCCACCGTTGACCTCGATTTCGCAGACCTTTCCCTGCGACATCGACCAGGCGGCCTTCGGCCTCATGGATCCGACGCATGCGGCCTTCGTGCACACCTCTTGGTGGTGGAAAAAGGACGCCCGTCGGCTGCGCCAGAAAGAAAAACACTTCGAACCGGCGCCCCTGGGCTGGCGCATGACGCGCCACAGGCTGCCGTCGGAGCACCGCGCCTACAAACTGCTCGGCAGCAATGTCACCACCGAGATCACTTACAGCCTGCCGGGTGTGCGGATCGAGCAGATCCAAGGCGAACGCCACGCCGCGGCGAGCCTGACGGCGATCACGCCGGTCGACGGCGAAACCACCGTCGTCCACCAGTCGCTTTACTGCACCCTGGGCTGGGCCGGCCTGATCAAGCCCCTGGCCACGCGCCTGGCGCATGTCTTCCTCGGCCAGGATCGCGACGTCGTGGTGAAGCAGCAGGAAGGGTTGAAGCACCAGCCGACACTGATGTTGATCGATGACGCCGACACCCAGGCCAAGTGGTTCTATCGGGTAAAGAAGGAATGGCAACGCGCCGCCGCCGAAGGCCGCGCCTTCGAAAATCCGGTCAAGGCCCGCACGCTGCGCTGGCGCAGCTAGGGCAACTTCCGACCCTAGTGGCTCTCCGCCAGCATCCCGGGCTCGCCAGCATCCCGGGCTTCTGCTATAGAGCCCGCCGAGCCACTAGTGGCTCGGCGGGCGAAAGAACACCGCACTAGCACGAGGGAAAAGAGATGGATGTAAAGGGTCATGCCGCCGTGGTCACGGGCGGCGGTTCCGGACTGGGCGCCGAGACCGGGCGGGCGCTGGCCGCCGCCGGCGCCAAGGTCACCTTGCTCGACGTCAACGCCGAGACGGCCGCGGCCCGCGCCGCCGAGATCGGCGGCCTGGGCCTGGCCTGCGATGTCGGCGACGCCGCCAGTGCCGAGGCGGCCATGGCACAGGCGCAAGAGGCGCACGGCCCCTGCCGGGTTCTGGTCAATTGCGCCGGCATCGCGCCGGCCAAGCGCATCGTCGGCCGTGGCGGACCCATGGCCCTGGAAGATTTCGCGACTGTGATCAGGGTCAACCTCCTCGGCAGCTTCAATCTGCTGCGACTGGCGGCGGCACAGATGCTGGCCGCCGAGGCGCTCGCCGACGACGAACGCGGCGTCATCATTTCGACCTCGTCCATTGCCGGCGTCGAGGGACAGGTTGGTCAGGTGGCCTATGCCGCGTCGAAGGCGGGAATCACCGGCATGATGATGCCGGCGGCGCGCGAGTTCGCCAAGAACGGCGTGCGTGTGCTGACCATCGCGCCCGGCCTTATCGGCACGCCGCTGCTGCTCAATATGCCGCAAGAGGTGCAGGACAACCTGGCCGGCCAAGTGCCCTTCCCGCATCGCTTCGGCCGTCCCGACGAGTATGCCCGGCTGGTCATGCACATCGTCGAGAACGTCATGCTCAACGCCGAGTCCATCCGCCTCGACGGCGCCATGCGCATGCAGTAGGGATTTTGTTGCGCGTGCCGCGGCACCGGTTTGGCGACAGCCGAACAGCACTTATTCCACAAAGCTGTCAATGCGCGTGGCCAACTTGATGTCGAGTTCCGAGAGACCTTCACAATCGTGTGTCGTCAGCAGGATTTCGACGCGGTTATAGACATTGAACCATTCGGGGTGGTGATTGAGTTGCTCGGCCACCAGGGCGACTCGGGCCATGAAAGCCCAGGCTTCGCTGAAAGTCTTGAATTTGAATGATTTTTCGATGGCATCGCGGTCCGCCGCGGGAGTCCAGCCAACAAGTCCGGCGAGCCCGGCGCGGCGCGCCTCGGGGCTCAGCTTCCGCGCCATCGACGGACTTCCTTGTCGATCATAGTTAACCTCATTTCAGTTATGGTAAATGTGTCCCTTACGCTTGGCGGAGAGACAAAGGCACGTTAGGCTCCAGGGAACCAAGAGCGGCGGAACGAACAATGGCAAGAGTACACGATGTGGGGCGCTACACCACGCCTCCGGAGATCAAGGATCTGGAAGCCGAGGCGCGCGAAGCCTTTGCCACCATTCCCATTGAAATGCGCCGGGTGCTCGGCAATGTCATTATCCAGGTGCTTGAATTTCCCGACGACGAAACCCTGGAAGAGATGGACTGCGAATCGCCCTTCGAACTGCTTGGGCTCTACTGCGGCGTCGACTTAACCAACAAGAGTTCCTTGGATCTCGCCGAGGACAACGATGTCATCTTTCTCTACCGGCGCCCCATCCTCGATTACTGGTGCGAGTCCGGCGACAACCTGGCCGAGGTCGTGAAGCACGTGCTGATCCACGAGATCGGCCACCACTTCGGCTTTTCCGACGACGATATGGACCGCATTGAACGCGAGGCCTGACGCCGTCTCAGGCGCGGCCTTTAATCGACGTCGATAGCGACGAACAGGTATGCCCATGGCCAAACACGATCACGACGCGCCGCTTTCCGACACCCAACTCAGGGTCCGCGCCCTGGAATCACTGCTGATCGAAAAGGGTCTGGTCGATCCGGCGGCGCTCGACATTCTCATCGATACTTACGAAAACAAGGTCGGACCGCGCAACGGCGCCCGGGTCGTGGCGCGGGCCTGGAGCGATCCGGACTACAAGCAGCGCCTGCTCGACGACCCCGGCGCCGCCATCGCCGAGTTCGGCTTCAGCGGCCGTCAGGGCGAAGACATGGTGGTCGTGGAGAATACGTCCGAGGTGCACAACATGACGGTCTGCACCCTGTGTTCCTGTTACCCCTGGCCGGTGCTTGGCCTGCCGCCGGTGTGGTACAAGTCGGCGCCCTACCGCGCCCGCGCCGTCTCCGAACCGCGCGCCGTATTGCGCGAGTTCGGCGTCGAGCTCGACGAGAATGTCGAGGTCAGGGTTTGGGACAGCACCGCCGAGATGCGCTATCTCGTCCTGCCCGAGAGGCCGGCCGGCAGCGAGGATCTCGGCGAGGACGAACTGGCGGAATTGGTCACTCGCGATTGCATGATCGGCGTCGCCAAGGCCAGGAGCCCGGGAGCTTCTTCGGCATGAAGGACAAGGCGTTATGAATGGGGCCCACGACCTCGGCGGCATGCACGGCCTGGGACCGGTCGATGCGGAAGTCGACGAACCCTGGTTCCACGCCGAGTGGGAGCGCCGCGCCTTCGCCCTGACCCTGGCCATGGGCGGACGCGGCGAATGGAACATCGACAGGTCGCGCCACGCCCGCGAGAACACCGATCCCGTTACCTATTTGAGTCAAAGCTACTACCAAATCTGGCTGCGCGGGCTCGAAACGCTGCTGCTTGAGCGCGGCCACCTGGCACCAGGCGAGCTGGAGACCCGCATGGCCGAACTCGCGGCCGAACCCGGCTCGGAACACAGCGGATGAACGGCATTCACGACATGGGCGGCCTGCAGGGTTTCGGAACCATCCCCCTTGAAGCCGAGGAATCGATCTTCCACGCCGAGTGGGAACGCCGGGTCTTCGCCCTCGATCTGGCCATGGGCGCGCAGTTGTCGGCCAGTGGCGATGCCTGGCGCCACAGCATCGAACGTTTGCCCCCCGTCGACTATCTGAAGGCGAGTTACTACGAGCGCTGGCTTCACGCCGTTATCGAGCTGTCGGTCGCGGAAGGACTGCTCAGCCACGCTGAATTGGAGCAGCGCTGCCGGGAACTCAGGGACGAGGAAGCGACATGCCCATCCTGAAAGCCGAAGACGTCGAAGCCGCCCTGAAAAAAGGCGGTTCGGCCCGCGTCGATGTCGAGATCGCGCCACGTTTCAAGGTCGGCGATCCGGTGATCACGCGCAACATCAACCCGCCTGGCCACACCCGCCTGCCGCGTTATGCCCGCCGCCGCCGCGGCGAGATCGCCATCGCCCACGGCGTCTTCGTCTTTCCCGACAGCAACGCCGCCGGCGAGGGGCAGAACCCGCAACACCTCTATTCCGTGCGTTTCACCGCCCGCGAGCTCTGGGGCGCCGAGGCCTCGGCGGTCGATGCGGTGCATCTCGACCTCTTCGACGACTACCTCGACCCGGCATGACCTCGCGCCCGCAACCCGATCTGGAGGAACTGCCGGCCCTGCCGCGCGACGACGACGGACCGGTCTTCCAGGAACCCTGGCAGGCGCAAGCCTTCGCCATGACCCTGCGGCTGCACGAGGCCGGCTGCTTCACCTGGAGCGAATGGGCACAAAGCCTGGGCGCCGAAATCACCCGCGCCGGCGAGGCCGGCGAACCGGACCTCGGCGACACCTACTATCATCACTGGCTTGCCGCCCTGGAAAAGCTCGTCGCCGCCAAGGGCCTGGTGGCCAGCGACGCCCTCGCCGAACGCAAGGCCGCCTGGGCCCACGCCGCCGCACACACGCCGCACGGCGCGCCGATCCTGCTGCGAGAAGACCCGGCATAGACGGAACGGCGAGCCCGAAACGGGGCTCAATAGATACTGCGACCGCCATCTATCGGGATCGCCAGACCGGTCATGTAGGAGGCGTCGTCGCTGGCGAGGAAGGCAATTGCCGCGGCGACCTCCTCCGGATCGGCCATGCGGCCGATCGGATGCCGCGCGTTGATTGTCCGCAGCATGGCGTCCTTGTCGTCGGCCTGAGCCACAATGCCATCGATGATCGGGGTGTCGACGGCGCCGGGGCAGACACAGTTGACGCGGATCCCGTCGTCGATGATCTCCAGCGCCAGCCCCATGGTCATGGCGCGGATGCCACCCTTGGAGGTGTTGTAGGCGGCCATCCCCGCAACGCCCTTGAGGGCGTTTATCGACGAAAGGTTGACGATGGCGCCGCCGCCACGGCGACGAATGGCAGGAATGGCTTTCTTGCATCCGAGAAAGCTACCCCAGAGATTGACCGCCATGACTTCGTCCCAAAGCGCCTGGTCCGTCGCCTCCGCCGTCCCTAGCCGGTGGATGCCGGCATTGATGAAGAGAACGTCAAGCCCGCCATGCGCCGCCTCGGCATGCGCGATGGCCCGGTCCCAATCGATCTCCAGGCGGACATCGAGAACCAGGGAGTCCCAACCGGCAACAGCTTCCGCTTGCCCCTTCTCGACGATACCGGCAACGACCGTGGCGCCTTCGTCCGCCAGCCGCCGCGCCGTGGCAAGCCCGATGCCGGTGCCGGCGCCGGTCACAAGCGCCACCTTGCCTTCGAAGCGTTTTATCATTTGCGCTCCCACTGCTGAAAACCGCCAACACGATCCCCGTGCCGGCAGTTTGAAGCATGAGTTTCAGCCTCTCAGGGCGGCAAGGCAAGGACCGGGCATCGACAGGGCCGGGCATCGAGAGCTGGTGGCCAAGATTGCGCGCTGCCGCCGCAACGCCGTACGGCGAGTTCGGCCTCGTTGGGATTTGACGACGCGTAGGAAGGCAGCTGGAGACCGGTGTTGGCGCTGTTGTCGATCTACTCGCACATCGGACTACCGTCCTTCGCCGCCGCAAGATAAGCGATGAGGTCGGCGCGTTCGCCAGCGTCCTTGACACCGTCATAGCCCATGCTGGTCTCGGGGAACATGGCCAGGGGGTCGGCAATGAAGCGGTCGAGGCGGGCACGGTCCCAGACGAAGCCGGCCTGGCGCAGGGCCGGCGAGTAGTCGAAATCGGGCAGGCTGCCGGCGCGGCGGCCGAGCAGGCCGCAGTGTTTCGGCCCCGTGCGGTTGTAGGCCAGGGCATGGCAGGCCAGGCAGCGCTCGTAGATCTCGGCGCCGGCCGACGGGTCGCCCTCGGTTGGGCCCGCCGAGGCGGTGCCGCTGAGGATAAAAAGGCTGGCGAAGATGAACAGGCGCAACATAGGCGAATGCCTTTCTCGGGGCGCGAGCAGTGGAGAGGCGAGATGGTCCGGCCGGGACAGGGGTGAACTGTCCCGGCCGGGTTCGGCGCGATAGCGCAGGTCAAAAACCGCTACGACACGAAAGCACTGGGCACCGGGTTCTCGCCGAGAGCACCGCGCAGCACCGCCCAGTGCATGGCCTCGTCGCCGAGGATGCTGGCCGCCGCCTTGGCCAGGTCGCGATTGTCGAACAGTGGCACGGCGCCGAGATAGGCGCTGACCGCGCCCTTTTCGAGACCGGAAGCAAAGCGCACGACATCGGCCTCCGCCTTCAGTTGGTCGGTCGGGAAGTCGTACATGGCCTTCGGGCCCATGGCTTCGCCGCCGAGCTGGCCGATGGTCTTGGCCAGGAGATCGGCGTGTTCCTTATGGTGTCCCTGAAACTGAACCGCCAGGTCCAATACGCCCTTGCTCAAGAGGCCGCTTTCGGCGCCGACCTGATAGGCGGCGATGGCTTCCTGTTCCGCCGCCAAGGCGGTGCCGAGAATACGCACGTCGTCTTCCATCGAGCCGGCGCTGGCCTGGCGCAGCGTGGCGGTGGTGGTACCGCCGGCCAGCAGCAGGACGGCGGCGCCGGAGAGCCCGCCCCTGCCGAAGCCGGAGAGGAAACGGCGGCGCCCTTCGTTGAAGAGCGGATCGTTTTGCAGCGGATGAATGACAGTCATGGTCGCCTCCTTGTTGGGTGTGATGAAAAGGTTTGAGGGCAAAAGAAAAGGCCGCCCAAAGGCAGCCTGGTTGCAGTGCGGTCGTGGATCTGGGCTAGGTTTTGAAACCGAGCTGCTTGAGGACACCCACTACGACGCGATCGCAGCGCGACCCGGCGAAGGGGAAAGCGTCGCTCAAGGCGTTTTCCAGCTGTGCGGCCAGACCCTGGCGCAACACCCGCTTGGCCCGGTGATAGCGCGTCTTGACCGTATCACTGGGAATGCCCAGGCAATCGGCCGTGTCCTGGGTGCTGAATTCCTCCAGCGCGCGCAGCACGAAGACCGAGCGAAAGGGCTGCGGCAGGCCCTCGATCGCGGCTTCCAGGATGTACCGGATCTCGGCCCGCGCGGCGCTGGATTCGGGATCGTCGCCGCGGCCGCGCGCCCTGCCGCCAAGCGGCCCATCTTCGGTGTCGATCATTTCGTTGGCTACCAGTTTGAGATGCCCGTCCTTCTTGCGTTTGCGCAGGCGCATGAGGGATTCGTTGACCGCGATCTTGACCAGCCAGGGCGAAAGGTGCTCGACGGGTTCGCTTTGCGAGAGCTTGTCGAAAGCGCGGATGTAGGTCTCCTGCACCAGGTCTTCGGCCTCGGCCTGGTCCTTGACGATGCTCATGGTGACGCGGAAGAGGCGCCGGTTGTTGCGCCGCATTATCTCCTCGAAGGCCAGCGGGCTGCGGCGCCGGGCCAGCAGCATCACTTCATTTTCCGCCGTCAGACTGAGTGGTCGCGCCTCCCGCGGGACGGTCTTTTCTAGGCATTTTTGCATGGGATCGGCTGTCCGCTAATCGTGGGTCCTATCCCTAAAGATGCGTCCACGGCGAAAAGGTTCCCAATACCACCGGCATTTTTTTGGCCCCTATCGCGGCCAGGCAACCGCCCTCACCCTTCCGAGGCGACAAAGGCGATGGATTGCCGCGCCGCGCGCAGGCTGTGTTTGCGCTTGATGGGAATGTTGAGGAAGCGGTTGACCGCCGCCACGAGGTCGGCGACCCAAGCGGCGTCGGGCGCCAGACCGACCTCCTCCTTCACCGCCGCCAGGACTTTCAGGATGTGCGCCGAGACGATGAACTCGACCTGGCCGTGATCGAAGAGGCCCTAGAGGGCGTCATCGAGGAAGGTGGTGGGGTCGGCGACGCGCCAGTCGTCGAGACCCTGTTCGGCATCGACGAAGGCGACGTTGCGGCCGGTGAAGCAGGCGAGCTGCAAGAGGCCTCGCGGCCAGAGCTCGGGATAACGCCGGCAGGTCGCGCGCACCGCGTTGGCGAAAGTCAGGGCATGCGAAAAGTCGAGCCAACTGACGTTGCGCGAGACCGGATTGTCGCTGCGCCGGTCCATACGCGTGTCGAAGTGCAGCATTTGCCAGGCGGCGGCGCCGAGCAGGGCGTCGAAGAGCGCCTCCGGCCGGGCCGATGATTTGAGCACCCGCCGCATCGCCTTGCGCACGGACAGCCGCGTGAAGTCCTCGACCTTGGGCTCGGCCGCGCCGCTGCCGTCCCAGGCCGCCAAGGCCGGCGCATAGGCGCGGAACTCGGGGATGAGATCCTCGCGCGTCGCATAGACCAATGAACGCACCAGGGTCAAAAGCAACGGTTCGGTGACTTCGGTCCCGAGCTTTTCGATCAGTTGACCGGTCTTGTAGACATAGATGAGCGAGTGGCCGAAGTCGGCGTAGTGGGCCAGGGCCGCGGTCACCAGGGGGCGTTCCAGTTCGGCAAACCCCAAGCCGGCGTTCAGGGCACCGCGCAGCAGGGCGATGGCGGCGGCTTCGTCTTCCGCCTCGATGGCCGCAACCAGGGCCGCGGCGCCGAGGTCCGGGTCGTAGGACACTTCGCCTGTGGGGAAGGGGTAGCGCGGCTCGCGCAGACAGTCCTCGCCGAGATGGGCGATGATCTCGACCAGCGGCACCAGCTTGCTGGCGCGGTCACGGGCCAGGCTGTCGCGCAACTCCAGCCAGTCCGGCGCCACGGCCTGTGCGTGCGTCGTGCCGAATTCGAAACAGTCATGGGTCCAGCGGAAGGTGGCGCGCACCGCCTCCAGCGGATCGCCGCCGGCCAGCTGCAGGCGCGAAATCTCCCGCGCCACGCGGTCGTACTCCGCGCGCCGGTCGATGTTCCGCAGGGCGTCGCGCACGGCGGCCAGGGAGGCTGCGATGCGTTCTTCGGCGGGCGGATCGGTGATATCGAGCCAGACCTCGCCCCCGCGCAGCTCGACGGGATAGCGGCGCAGCTGATCGCCGCCGATCAGGGTCTCGCCGCTTTCGAGGTCGAATTTCCAGTTGTGCCAGTTGCAGGTCAGGATGCAGCCCTCGGTCAGATGTCCCTCCTTCAAGGGATAACCTTCGTGCGGGCAGCGGTTGTTGCAGGCGTAGACGCCGCTGTCGCTGTAAAACAGGGCGATCTGCTTGGCCCCGAGTTTCACCGTCATCACGCGCCTGTCGCGCAGCTCGGCGAGCGCGGCGGCCTTGACCCAGTTTTCCGGCGATCCGCCCCTCTCGCTGCGATCTGGGTCGCCGCGCGCTGGATTCACGGTTAGGGTTTGAACGTCGGCCATGATCGCGATCCTTCTTAAAGAAATCTCTATATAAAACTAACCCCGCCGCTTGTCTTTATCAAGAAAAATGTTTATAAACTCAACGCATGGCAAAACGCACTCCACCCTCCGAAGCCCGCAGTCGCCAGGCCATCCTGGTGCGGCTCAAGGAAGACGGCCCGCTCGACGCCAACAGCCTGGCCGCCGGCCTCGGCGTATCGCCCATGGCCGTGCGCCAGCATCTCTACGCGCTGCAAGAGAATACCATGGTCGATTACGAGGAAGAACCGCGCCCGGTCGGCCGCCCGGCCAAGCTGTGGTACCTGACCCCCGGCGCCGACGTGTTTTTCCCGGATGGCCACGCCGACCTGACCCTGGGCCTGATCACCGCCATACGGGCCGCTTTCGGCGATAAGGGCATGGACAAGCTTCTGGCGGCGCGCGGCCGCGAGCAGATCGCGCAGTATCAGGCACGCATGAAGGCCGGCAGCTCGCTGCGCCGCAAACTCGACGTGCTGGCGCGGGTGCGCAGCGAAGAAGGCTACATGGCCGCGGTCGAAGCCGACGGCGAAGGCGGCTACCTGCTGGTCGAAAACCACTGCCCGGTCTGCGCCGCCGCCAAGGCCTGCAGCGGGCTTTGCGCCAACGAGCTGGAGGTCTTTCGCGGCGCCCTTGGCGAGGGAATTGAAATCGAGCGCCGCGACCACATCCTGGCCGGCGCCCGGCGCTGCGCCTACAGCGTGCGCCAGCGGCGCGCCGCGGCGGAATAAAGCCTCAGCCCCGCAATGCGGCTACGCGCGCCCGCAGCTCGGGCAGCAGCTCGGCTTCGAACCAGGGGTTCTTTTTCATCCACGCGGTGTTGCGCCAACTCGGGTGCGGCAGCGGCAGCTGCCGCGGGCCATAGTCGCGCCAGGCCCGCACCGTGTCGGTCAGGTTCTTCTGGCGGCGCTTGCCGAGGTAGCGCTTCTGCGCGTAGAGGCCGACCAGCAGCACCAGTTCGACCGCCGGCAGCGCCGCCAGCAACGGCTCGTGCCACAGGGGCGCGCATTCCGGCCGCGGCGGCTTGTCGCCGCCACCCGCATCGACGCCGGGGTAACAAAAGCCCATGGGCACGATGGCGACACGGTTCTCGTCGTAGAATACTTCGGGCTCCATGGACAGCCAGTCACGCAGGCGCTCGCCGGAACGGTCGTCCCAGGGCACGCCGCTTTCGTGCACCCGCGTGCCGGGGGCCTGGCCGATGATGAGCAGGCGGGCAGCGCTGCCGGCGCGCAGCACCGGACGCGGTCCGAGCGGCAGGTGCTCGGCACAGACGCGGCAGGCGCGCGCCGCGGCGACGATCTCGGCGAGATCCCTCTCGCCAGTCACGCCGCGTCCCCCAGAAGGCGCGCGACGAAGTCCGGCACCTCGACACCGGCCGGACCGTAGCGACGCTCGACGAAGAGGCTGTGGCC
>JAJFGM010000313.1 GCA_021776145.1 Kiloniellaceae bacterium
AAGGACGCCGTATTGGTCGACAGTATGGGGTGGGTGTTGGATGGACTGGCCGACTGCTCAATCGCCACGTCTCCGGCTGATGGAGCAGTAGATCTATTGCGGCATATTTGGGAGCATCGCGACAGGGCGCGTAAGGTCCTGTTTGGTGCGACAGGGCGAAAGCTGGAACGCGCCCTCAGCGCGAAGATTGCGACCATAGTCGGCATCGGAACTCAGGATAGCGACTGGTTGGTCCCGCACGTTTTTGTCGCCAACCAAATTGCCGCATCGCTTTTCTCAATTTTGCGGAGCTGGGTTGGGACAGAAGCATCCGCCGACGCACCGCTATTGGCTCAACATCTCTACGAAAGCGCTCGATCTTTACGTCACGCTGCCTTAGTGAAAGCCTCAGGCGGCTAAAAGGTCATGTGTCCGGCCTGTTTGCGCGGTACTCGTGACCATTGGCCCTGATGAAGTCTGGGTGTCGGGGGGGGCCGATCGGACGATCGGGCTGGACGGCTCAGGCTAAGCCTCGGGTGCCCAAGAGGGTGAGGCCCAGGATCCGCGCAAGATAGTTTACTCAGCCAGTGCCTCTACAACACACTCTACGTCCTACGCCATCTTCTATTGCACCTTTTCAAGCGGCCTGGAATCAAGGTTGGCTGGCAGGCTGATCTGGATCACGATCCAATCATCGCGACCGCGGCAGCCGACGTTTCAATGCCGAAAAAGGCCTGCGAGAATCTCGTACGGCGTTGGGCTCCATGCTCCTTGCTTCAGCAAGGATTGGAGTGTGTTATACGATTGTGCAGGTGGCCAAAAAGGGGGCGGCGTGGCAGCGATTCAAGATCGGGACCTGGTGGCGTTGAGCACAGGAAAGAAATGGCGGCGCGCGATACCGGTGGTCGTCGCCCTTGCCTTATTCGGCCTGGGCGTCTTCGCGCTGTACCGGCTGCTCAAACCCGTTCATGCTGCCGATGTAATAGCGCAGGTCAAGGCGACGCCGTGGTCGGCCTTGCTCGCCGCCTTCGGTGCGACTTTTTTGGGTTACATTGCGCTGATCGGATATGACTGGTCGGCGCTGCGCTATCTTGGCAAGAAGGTGCCCTTGCGCATCGTCGCGGTGGGTGGGTTTCTCGGCTACAGTTTCAGCAATACGATCGGGGTCAGCATCCTTTCGGGCGGTGCCGTGCGATACCGGATCTATTCGGCGTTCGGGTTGAATGCGTTCGAGGTCGCCGCTGTCTCGACCTTTGTCGCGCTGGCCTTCGGCCTAGGTGTCACCGTTATCGGCTTGTTCGCGCTCGCCATCCATCCATACGCCCTGGACGGGGTGATACCGTTTGCAGCGGCCACCGTCCGGTTGTGGGCCGGCGCGGCGGCGCTGGGCTTGACAGCGCTGCTGACGTGGCTGTCAGTCACCGGAAAGACCATGCGCTTCCGCAGGTTCGAGCTGTCTGCTCCCAGTCCCGGTGTGTTCTATGGGCAGCTGGGATTTACGCTCGTTGACACCATCATGGCGGCCCTCACCCTCTATGTATTACTACCGCCAGGCGGGACCGATTTCATCACGTTTTTGGCCCTCTTTGCGGCGGCGGCGATGGCGGGCGTTATCAGCCACGTGCCGGGCGGGATCGGTGTCTTCGAGACTGTCATCCTTGCGGCTACACCTGCAGGGGTGCCGCTCGAACAGGTAGCGGCGGCGCTTCTGCTGTACCGGATCATCTACTATATCTTGCCGTTTGCACTAGCGCTTGCTTTCGTTGCGCTGAACGAGGCCAGGCTGGCGGGTGGCATAACCGCGCGACTTCTGGGAGAGGTCCCAGAATCTCTGCAGCCCGTTCTGCGATCGGCCACGTCCGCGGCCCCTACACTGGCAGGCCTGACTGCATTCGGCCTTGGCACCTACCTTATCCTGATTGCTCTCATGCCCTCGGTCATACCTGACGAGATCGACCCCAACGATTTGTTGGCCGCGATCCTGCTCGAAGGGGGCGCAATCCTGTCAGCCATGTTGGGCGTGTTCCTGCTGATCCTGTCACAAGGCCTGGCGCGGCGGATATCCGGGGCCTTCTGGCTGACCGAGGGGGCGCTGGCGGCGGGATCGGCCGCCTCGCTGTTGAACGGTCTGGACATCGAGAGTGCCCTGTTACTTGCGGTTGCAGCTCTGGTTCTGTGGCCATTCAAGCGCGAGTTCTACCGTTCGGCCAAACTGACAAGAGGCACGCTCAGCCACGGCTGGCTGATTCTGGTGGCTGGAATCGTTGCTGGCGCGGGTGCATTTTTTTTCTTCATCCACGAGGCAACACCCGATCCCCTCGGTCTCTGGACGCAGTTTTCAGGCAGCGCCAATACGCCGCGGGCGCTGCGGGCAGGGCTTGTTGCCTCGGCGCTGCTATTTTTTACGACAGTCTACTTGGCGTTGCAGCCCGCCCGCACCAAAACCCAACCGCCTGGACGAGACGTGCTGACCAGGGCCACCGAGATTATCGCCGGCCAGAACGAACCGGAGGCCTGCCTGGCGCTGAGTGGGGACAAGTCACTCTACTTTAGCGATTCGCTGGATGGCTTCATCATGTACGGGGTGCAGGGCAGATCTTGGGTCGCCTTGTCCGATCCAACGGGTCCGACGAGCGTTGTCGAGCCGTTGTCTTGGGCGTTTTTCGAAGAAGCCTATATCGCAAACGCTCGG
>JAJFGM010000314.1 GCA_021776145.1 Kiloniellaceae bacterium
TGTCCTATTCGGGGCGCCCGCCTACCGCAATATGTGGGAAGTTGGCGATCATCGGAGTTGCCAAGGGGTGAGTAAAATCACTGAGTTGATTTGAACCACGGAGTGGTTCAAATCATACCCAACCCGCTCCGCGACAGTGACCGGGAGTTCGTTTGTTCGCCCACTCGCCGACTCGATAGCGGAGGCCTAAATGCGTTGGAAGGGACGACGAGGAAGCAGCAACATCGAGGATCGTCGTGCCTCCGGCGGTGGCGGGCGACGGCCCCGACTGCGGCTACCGGGAAACCTGGGGCGCGGTGGTCTGGGTCAAGGACGCGGTTTCCCAGGTCGTATCGGACGTAAAGGCATCGGCGGCATCGGCGCGATCGTGCTGGTGGTGATCGCGCTATATTTCGGGGTCGACCCAAGTGTCCTGGTGCAGAGCCCGCAAGACCTCAACGCGCCTCAGCCTGGTACGCAAATGCCGCGACCGGCCGATGAGGACGAACTGGCAAGCTTTGTCTCGGTTGTTCTGGCCGACACCGAGGACGCCTGGCACAAGCTGTTTGAGCAGGCGGGCAGTCGCTACGCCGAGCCCAACCTCGTGCTGTTCACCGGTGCGGTGGAGTCTGCCTGCGGCTACGCGCAATCAGCAGTCGGTCCCTTCTACTGCCCCGGCGATCGTAAGATCTATATCGACCTTTCATTCTACCGCGATCTGAAGAACAACCTAGGCGCGCCCGGAGATTTTGCCCAAGCCTATGTCATCGCCCATGAGGTGGCACATCATGTTCAGACTCTCCTGGGCATCTCCGAGAAAGTGGCTTCTCTTCGCCAAGGGGCGAGCCCGGCGGAATCCAATGCGCTGTCTGTAAGAATGGAACTACAGGCCGATTGTCTCGCCGGCCTGTGGGCTAAACAGGCGGATCAGCAGTTGGGAATCATCGAAGCCGGCGACATAGAAGAGGCCCTGAATGCCGCCAGTGCGATCGGGGATGACCGCCTGCAAAAGAAATCGGGTCGCGCCGTGGTACCCGACTCCTTCACCCATGGCAGCTCGAAGCAGCGCGTGCGTTGGTTCGAGCGCGGGTTCAAAGCCGGAGATATGCAGAGCTGCGATACCTTTGCCGCCGACCGACTCTAGACCGAGCCGCTTGGATTGTCGGTTTGTGATTCCGCGCCTGGGCGAGATCGCCGGTGACCGGTAACGTCGAAGAATGCAATTGAATCGGACTTAATCCATACTTTTGGGCCCGGGTCGGATAAATTTGGGTTTGGCGCGCCCGGCAGGATTCGAACCTGCGACCTACGGATTAGAAGTCCGTTGCTCTATCCAGCTGAGCTACGGGCGCCCGATACGGACTCTCGGCCCGATCAGTGGGTCCAGCGGCCCTTGCGGGTGTAACTGAAATTGTCGCCATAGGACTTGGGCCGAATACGGCGCTCGTGCGGTTCTGCAACGACGTACATATAGCCATGCTTGGTGGCATAGGCGACGGCTTCGTCCTTGCTGTCGAACCACAGGCGCAACTGACTTCTCGTGTCGGCCGAACTGGTCCAACCCATCAAGGGCTCGACCTGACGCGGCGCGGAGGGCTCGTGCTCGAGCAGCCAACGCTCGCTGCGGGCACGGCCCGACTGCATGGCATTCTTGGGCGGTTGATAGATGCGCACTTGCATGTGAACGGTCTTCCTCCACTTGCCGCCGCGTCGGCGGGCGGCCTCAACGGGGCGAATCCCAAGGCGCCGACTTTTCCCGGCACGGCCCAATAAGATTGGTCGGGGCGGCCAGATTCGAACTGACGACATCCTGCTCCCAAAGCAGGCACTCTACCAGACTGAGCTACGCCCCGAGCCGTGCGGAATTTAAGGTTTCACGCCGCGCCGCGCAAGCTGACTGACATCGAGACCGCACTGAATCTTGCCCGCCCGGTGGCTTCGCCAATTTGCGATGCAAATATACGCGAATATGAAAAATGATTTATTATTAATAAGTTAGAAAGATAGCCCTGCAAGACTCCCGGCGCTTTCACAAGGCCGGATCCTTTGGATGCGATTTTGCAGAAAGCCGCAGGTTAGGCGGCGGGGTAGACGGCACGCATCCATCTGGCCTTCTTTTGCCGGAATGATAGACTGCGTGACCGCCCCCGCCGCCACCCCGCCCCCCAATGACACCCTACATCTCGCTTTTCGTCTCGGCTTTTACGAGCGCCACCCTGCTGCCGGGATCGTCCGAGGCGCTTTTGCTCTATCTCGCGTCCACGGGCGACCTCGCGGGCGGATGGCTGTGGTGCGCCGCTACCCTGGGCAACAGCCTTGGAGGCGGCGTCAACTATCTGCTCGGGCGGTTTTGCCTGCGCTGGCGCGAGCATCGCTGGTTCCCCGTCAAGGCACGCGACCTTGACCGCGCCGAGACGTGGTTCACGCGTTGGGGCGTTTGGACACTGCTGCTGTCGTGGCTTCCGGTCGTAGGCGATCCGCTGACCTTCGTCGCCGGCGTGCTGCGGGTGCGGCCGCTGGTCTTCATTCTGCTCGTGACACTCGGCAAGGGCCTGCGCTACGGCGCCGTGCTGGCGGCGGTCAACGCTGCTTGAGGCCTGGATGGAGGCCTCACTCCTCATCGCGGCAAGAGGTAGTCGCCGCTGAGGCGGCGCTGGGCGGTGCCGCCGACCTCAACGGTTTCGATGGTCTCGCCGTCATAGCGCAGCCGTGCGACGATTCGACTCGGTCGACGCATTTCGACGCCCTGCTCCACTTCGATTCGGACTTCACCGTCCTTTAAGGTCTGTAGGAGGCCGCGCTTGAACAGCAGACAGGCAAGCGCTCCACTGGTCGTACCCGAGGCGGCTTCCTCGGGATCGCCGACGCCGTGACAGAGATCGCGCAGACGCACCATTGCGACGCCATCCCTCCGCAGGCACCAGACGCCGATCGTATCGATGGCATGTGCTTGCGACAGGCGCCGCAGTGCGGCGTCAGCCGGCCGGATTTTCGAGAGTGCCGCGATATCGCGCAGCTGAACGAAGAGGTGGCTCAGGGCGGTCGATGAGGCATCGAGCGCGAGAATGTCGCCCGGTTCGATGCCGAGCGGTCCGGCGACGTCCTCGGCCCTCGCCGAAACGAGACCGAAACGCGGCGAATTTTGCCGCATGCTCACCTGCACAGAGTCTGCGCTTCGCGCGACCGTAACCGGGATATTACCGGCCGGCGTCACTTGCGTGTAGAGGCGATCACCGGCCGCCAACCTCCCGTCGTCGTGCAACGCGGCAAATACGCCGACAGTGACATGCCCGCACATATCCATTTCGGCGCGCGAG
Organism: Kiloniellaceae bacterium; assembly: GCA_021776145.1. Taxonomy (GTDB): domain Bacteria; phylum Pseudomonadota; class Alphaproteobacteria; order Kiloniellales; family Kiloniellaceae; genus JAJFGM01. The sequence goes on from JAJFGM010000314.1 coordinate 3,297, forward strand.
GAGAAGAAGCGGACCGCGAAACTGTCGTCGCCGGCCTGCCGCACGAAGCCCGTCGTCGGCACGGCGAGATCTGCGGCGATGCCTTGCATAGCGTCGGCGCTCAAGCCGACCTCGTCATAGACGATCCCGGCCATGTTGCCGCCGAAGGGTTCGGCGGCGAAAGCAGCGTAAAGGCGCACCGGTAGTCGGTTCATCCGCGAGCTCAACAGTTGGTCCCGTCTGAAGTAGGAGCTAGGTTTCCGCACTGTTGGCCGCAATGAAAACATTGTCCCGAGACAAGATCCCATGCGGCGCCTTCCTTCACCCCCGCGGGCCGAGGAAGGTGAGCAGCTCCGGCAGGTCGCGGCGGGCAAGTAGACGCTCCGTATCATCGGATGCAAGAACCCGACCGTTGTGCAAAAAAGCGGTTCGCTTGGCTATGCGCCGGGCGTCGGCCAAGTCATGGCTGGCCATGAGGACCGTCAATTCACGAGTCCGCCTCAAGCGGTCGACCAGATCGAGCATCTCGGCGCGCAACCCGGGATCGAGCGCGCTGAAGGGCTCGTCGAGCAGCAGCAGGGGCCGGTCCCGCACCAGGCTGCGCGCCAGGGCGACGCGTTGGCGTTGACCGCCGGATAGCTGCGCCGGCAGCCTGTCGCGCAGGCTCTCGAGCCCCACTTCGGTGAGGGCCTCGTCAAGGCGTCGGGTTTGTTCCGGGTTTAGCCGCAGACCGGGATCGAGGCCGAGGCCGGCGTTCTGCGCGACCGTGAGATGGGCGAATAGATTGTGCTCCTGAAACAGCGTCGTCACCGGCCTCTGTGCCGGCGTAAGGGGCCGAAGATCACAGTCGTCGAAACGCAGGCTGCCACTGACCGCGCGTTCGAAACCGGCAATCAGTGACAACAGGGTCGATTTGCCGGCACCGCTGGGACCGATAATGGCCAGGCAGTCGCCACGCGGCGCCCGCAGGCTGTAGACCATATCCGCGCCACGGTAACGAAAGACAAGGTCTTCGATCTCAAGCATGTCGGTTTTTCCCCGCCCCTCACCGCCCGGCCCCGACCCGTCCAGCCCCCGCGAACAGGCCTTCCACGGCAAAAAACAGGCCGAGGCAGAGAAACGCCAAGACCATGGCAATGACGGCGGCCTCGTCAAGGCGATAGCTGCCGAGGCGTTGGTACAACAGCAGCGGCAGGGTCCGCAGCTCCTGGCTGCCGAACAGGGCGATGACACCCAGGTCGCCAGCCGACAGTGTCGCCGAAATAGCCGCCGCCAAGCCCATGGGACGGCGTAGCCTGGGCCAGTCGATCAGGCGAAAACGGTTCCAGCCGCGAATGTCGAGGCTCTGACAGAGACGCTCGCTCTCGGCGCAGAGACGCAGCGCCGGCCCGCTGAGAATACGCACGACAAACGGCAGGGCCATGCAGGCATTGACCAGAATGACGAGGTAGATGCCGAGGGAAAAGACATCGGCCCAAGCCCGTAACAGCACAAACAGGCCGGCGGCGAGCACAAAGGGTGGCACGACCAGGATCAGCGACCCGGCAAGCTGCATGGCCGCGGCACCACGGCGTCTGCCGAAACGGCACTGCAGGGCCGTACTGCTGGCAACCAGGCCACCGCCAAGCAGCAGGGCCGTCAAGCCAACAAACAAGGCAATGGTCAGGGTCTGGCCGACGGCACGCCACAAGACCGGATCGCCAAGAACCGTGAAGACCTTCGCGTTGAGCCCGGAAGCGACGACGGCGAGCAGCGGCAATGCGACGATGAGCAAGGCAACGGCGATCGCCAGGGCATCCGTCAGTCGGGTAGCGGCCCTGGCCGCGTCGGGGCGTTCGTAGGGGCGGTTTTCGGTGGGGGCCGTGTCGGCCGGTCGGCCGAGGCGCAGCAGCAGGGCCGCGACGGCGGCGCAGAGGGTGATCTGTATCAGTGCCAAGGCGACGGCGCGGGCAATATCGAAATCGAACCGTAACGCCTGATAGATCGCCACCTCCACAGTGGTGGCACGGGGACCGCCGCCCAGGGTCAGGACCACGGCAAAGGAGGTGAAGCACAAGAGGAAGATCAAGGTCGCGATGCCCGGCAAAATCTGACGCATCAGCGGCCACTCGATAAGCCGAAAGATGTCGCGCGGCGACATGCCGAGTTGAGATACCAGCCGCCAGGTCTCCGGCGGCTGGGCCTCCAGCGCATGCAGTATTATTCGGGCGGCGAGCGGCATGTTGAAAAATACATGCGCGATGAGAATGCCGTTGAGGCCGTAGAGGTAGTAGCCGCCGCTGAAACCAAGCTCTTCAAGCGCGAAATTGACCCAACCGTTGCGACCGTGTACGGCGACAATGCCGAAGATGGCGACGATGACCGGAACCACCAGAGACAGGCTGAAAAGGCGCAGAATAACGCTGCGTCCAAAGAATTGCCGCCGCCGCGCCAGGGCACGGGCCACTGGAACGGCCAGGGCCAGACTGACAAGCGTCGACAACAGTGCCTGCCACACCGTAAAGCCTGTCACCCTTAGGGTGTAGGGATCGAGAATGGCGGTCTTGGCCGCGATGTCGGGCGCGGCGCCGATCAGCGCCGCGATGGCACCGACAACGATGAACGCGAGCACGGCAAGCGCGGCAAATCCCGGCAGCCACCACATTGTTGCGGCCCCTCTTGCATTGGCCCGACTGTCACTGGCCGGACTGGTGGCCGAAGACACGTCGCCAAGTCGGCTATTGCGTCGATGCCTGCAGCCATTCATCGAGCCAAACCTTGCGCTGCGCGCGCACGGTATCGGCATCGTGCAGCAGTGGTTTCGCGGGATCGACCAGCTTGTCGAAGGCCGCCGGCAATTTGGCACCGGTCTCGATCACAGGGTACATCCAATTACCGGTCGGTATGGCGTCCTGAAAGCCCGGCGAAAGCATGAACTCGAGGAATCGGCGCGCCAGCTCGGGCTGCGACGCGCTCTTCAGCATGGCCGCGACCTCGACCTGCATGTAGTGACCCTCGGAAAAAGCGGCGGCCTGATAGCGCTCTTCCTTTTCGACGGTCATGTGGTAGGCCGGCGAGGTGGTGTAGCTCAGTACCAGCGGTGCCTCGCCATCGAGAAACAGGCCATAGGCCTCGCTCCAGCCCTTGGTCACGGTGACCGTCTTTTTCGACAGCTTGGCCCAGGCCTCCGCCGCCTTGTCGCCGTAAACCGAACGCACCCATAACATCAGGCCGAGGCCGGGCGTCGAGGTGCGTGGATCCTGGTAGATGATCTTCAGGTCGTCCGGCGCCTCGACCAAGGCTTTCAAACTGCGCGGCGGCGCGGCCAGCGTTTGCGAGTCATAGATGAAGGCAAAATAGCCGTAGTCGAAGGGCAGAAAAGTCGGGTCGCGCCACTCGAGCGGCAAGGCCAGGGCGTCGGATTTTACGCCATGCGGCTGCAACAGGCCTGATGCCTCGGCCTCGGCCATGACGTTGAGGTCGAGTCCGAGCACCAGGTCGGCCTTGCTGTTTGTCCCTTCGAGTTTGATGCGACTGAGGATGCCAATCGAGGAGTCCAGCCCAACAAGGTTGAGCTGGCAGGCGCAGTCGGCCTCGAAAGCCGTCTTGATCGCGGGGCCCGGTCCCCATTCGGCGATGAAGGAATCGTAGGTGTAGACGGTCAGTGTGGGTTTTTCGTCGGCCGCAAGGGCGGGCCCGAGCAGGCCGGCAGTGATCAGCAGGGTCGTGCCAAGGACCGCCCAACAGCGGCGCCGCGGAATTTGTGAGAGTTCAGTCAAGATATCGCTCCATATTCAATATGGGGCGGCTGGTTTTGAGGCTGGAAACTAAAGCTCAAATCCCTCCGCCGGTTTTAACCGGATCAGGTTCGACGGGTTGATCTCTGCGGCCGTTGGAACGGCTCGGATCTCTCAGCCCAGTGGGCACCCCGTTGAGACAGGCTCAACCTAGGCGTGGCGCCGGGATCAGGCAAGCCCCTTGATCGCGGCTTCCGTCGCTGCCATCTGATTGCAGCGTTGGCGCTTTGCGTCTATAAACCGGCCGCACCGCCTGCAGACCGCCTGACCCCTTGCCGATGCGTCCGGGCAGCAAAAGAACAACAATTCAGCCAAATCATGAGCAAACTTCACGATGCCGTCTCGCGGCGCCGCACCTTCGCGATCATTTCGCACCCGGACGCCGGCAAAACCACGCTGACGGAAAAGCTGCTGCTCTTCGGCGGTGCCATTCAGCAGGCCGGCGCGGTCAAGGCGCGCGGCGAAGCCCGCCGTGCCCATTCCGATTGGATGAAGGTCGAGCGCGAGCGCGGCATCTCGGTCGCCTCGTCGGTCATGACCTACGAGTTTGACGGGCGTATCTTCAATCTGCTCGATACCCCGGGCCACGAGGATTTCAGCGAAGACACCTATCGCTCGCTGACGGCGGTCGATTCGGCGGTCATGGTGCTCGACGCGGCACGCGGCATCCAAAGCCAGACCCTGAAGCTCTTCGAGGTTTGTCGCCTGCGCGACATGCCGATAATCACGTTCATCAACAAGATGGACCGCGAGGGCCGCGACCCCTTCGACCTGCTCGACGAAATCGAACAGAGCCTGGCCCTGGACGTGGTGCCGGCGAGCTGGCCAATCGGCATGGGGCGCAATTTCCTCGGTTGTTACGACCTGCTGCGCGACCGCCTGGTCCTGGTCAGCCGCAGCCGCGACAGCATCGGCGACGAGGGCGAACCCTGCGAAGGGTTGGACGACCCCAAGATTGACGAACTGTTGCCGGCCGATGCGGCCGAGCGACTGCGCGAGGAAGTCGAGATGGCACGTGGCCTCTGCCCCGAATTCGATCGCGAAGCCTATCTTCAGGGCATCCAGACACCGGTCTATTTCGGCAGCGCGATCAACAATTTCGGCGTCCGCGAGTTGCTGCAGGGTTTGGCCGAACTGGCGCCGACGCCACGGCCGCAACCGACCGTCTCGCGTGCGGTCGAACCCGAGGAAAACAAGGTCAGCGGATTCGTTTTCAAGATTCAGGCCAACATGGACCCGAACCACCGCGACCGCATCGCCTTTATGCGGCTTTGCTCGGGGCACTTTCGCCGCGGCATGAAGCTGCGCCACGTGCGCAGCGGCAAGACCCTCAATATCCACAATCCGGTGCTGTTCCTGGCACGGGATCGGGAATTGGCGGAAGAAGCTTGGCCCGGCGACATCATCGGAAGTCCCAACCACGGCAACCTCAGCATCGGCGATGCCCTGACCGAGGGCGAGGAGCTGAGTTTCACGGGGATTCCGAGCTTCGCGCCGGAACATCTGCAGACGGTGCGTCCAATCGACCCGATGCGGGCCAAGCATCTGGGGCGGGCGCTGACGCAACTGGCCGAGGAAGGCGCCGCGCGGGTTTTCAAGCCCGTAATCGGCGCCGATTGGATCGTCGGCGTGGTCGGACCGCTGCAGTTCGATGTCCTGGCCGACCGCATCCGTACCGAGTACGCCATCCCCGTGCGTTTCGAACCCTCCAGCCTTCACACCGCGCGCTGGGTCGAGGGCGAGGACACCATCAAGATGAAACGCTTTGCCGACTCCAACCAGGCGGCCATGGCCGAGGATCACACCGGGGCGCCAATTTTTCTGGCGCGCAACGCCTGGCACCTCGACCGGGCGGCGGAGGACTTTCCCGACCTCAAGTTCCTCAAGACAAAGGAACAGGCACACTAACGCCTGTTCGGGCAGGAGTTGACGCGTCCACTTTCAGGCGCTGGCGCGTTCGCTTCCGGCCATCTGGAATTCCGCGCCGATGAAGTCGCGCAGCGATATGACGCCGTGCAGATGACCGCTTTCGACGATCGGCAGGTGTCGAAAGCCGATTTCGGTCATCAGTCGCAGGGCATCGACGGCCGTCAATTGCGGCTCGACGGTGACCGGGTTCGGCGTCATCACCTCGGCCACGCTGGTTCTATCGGGGTCGACCCCGGCGGCGACGACGCGCGTCAGCAGGTCGCGTTCGGTGAAAATGCCCTTGAGGACACCGTCTTCGATGACCAGGGCGGCGCCGACCCGCTGTTCGGCCATCAGGTGGCAGATTTCGCGCACGCTTGCGGCGATGCCGAGGGCGACAACGTCCCTCCGGTGAATCAATTGCGACACGGTGCGATAAGCCATCGGCAACCCCCGTGTTTGGCGGAAAAGAGATCTAGACCCTAACACAACGGCCTGCAGATGCGGCAGCCCTTAGCGATCAAATTTGCGGCGATCAATTTTTCTCGAACGGCGGCCAGCAGCGCTGCGCCGCGGCGGGCCGCCTAAGCGCCTAACGGTTTGCGGCCGCGATAGAAGCCGGGACGCAACTCGCCGCCGTCGAGGACCACCGCCATGGCCCGCCAATTCTCCAGGTAGTGGTCGTAAGTTTCGCGTCCCAGACGTTCGATCAGAATCGGTCCAAGTGGACCCTGCATGCGGGCAAGTTCGGCATGGCATTCCCTTTGGTACCAGCCGCCGTCGTCGCGCGTCGAAAGGTCAGTGAAGCCGGCTTTCGCCAGCAATTCGGCATGGGTTTCTAAGGTTTCCATGGCGTAGGTCAGGCCTTCGAGCTCGAACCAGGTGAGCATATCCGGGCTATAGGGTTCGGGCCCGCGCATCCAATCGTAGGCGGTGAACCAGCCGCCGGGGCGCAGAACCCGGTGGACTTCCTTGAACATGCCGAGCTTGTCGGCGATCTGGGTAAAGGCACCCGAACTGTAGACGACATCGACCGAGGCGGCGTCCAACGGTATGGGTCCGGGTTCGACCTGGCGAAACTCGATGCGCCCATCAAGCCCCGCCGCCGCGGCTTCGCGGCGGGCACGGGCCAGGAGTGGCGCCTCGAGGTCGAGCCCGATCACCTGGGCCCCGTATTCGCCGGCCATCACGAAGTCGCCCCCGCCGATGCCGCAGCCGATGTCGAGTACGAGCCGATCCTGGAGCGCGAGATCGCCGACGATCTGCCGAACGACATCGGCACCACCAGGCGCCATGAAGCCCCTGCCCCAGATAATCTCGAGAACCTCGACCAGATTGTCGTCGTATTCGTCCTGATGCGCATCAGTCATCGTTTCACCTGCTTGACGGTTCCGCGCCACGCCATCTCAAATCACGGTAGGACGCAAGACACTGCAAGAATTGTGGTTGAGTGGCGGGGCTTTGCATAGTCTCATCATTTGCCGGGAGAACGCATGCCAGCAGCGTGCAGCCAGAGACCGCAGGGGAACGATTGCTTTATGACAGACGACCGCCTACCCAGCGAGCTATGGATCAAAGCCCATCTCAGGCGCTGTTTTGCCGAGGGGGTGCCGGCAACGGTGTTGCATCGCGGCGAAAAGAACAGCGGCACGCTGCTCCTCAAGCTCAATCTTTTTGGCCAGGGCTGCCGTCTGCTCAGCCAGATGCGCGACTTCGATGGTCAGATGGGTTGGCTGCCAGCCCTGAAAGGGGCGCTCGTCGAGGAAAGCGCGGCCGATGGCTACATCGAGAAAGCCGTCGCCCGGGATCCCGACCTGTGGGTCGTTGAGGTAGAACACCGCGACGGCTGGCACCCCTTCGAAGGCAAGATCCTCTGAATCTCTAATGCTCCAGGAGCTCACAACGCATGTCCAAACCGTCCATAACCCTCGACGAAGCGCTTTATGACTATCTCTTAGCGAATTCTCTGCGCGAAGGGCCCATTCTGGAGCGTCTGCGCGAGGAAACCAACAAGATGCCCCAAGCGATGATGCAGATCGCGCCGGACCAGGGCCAGTTCATGGCACTCTTGGCCGGGTTGATCGGCGCACGCCGCTATCTGGAGGTGGGAACCTTTACCGGCTACAGCGCACTGGTCCTGGCAATGGCTCTGCCGCCCGACGGCCAAGTCGTCGCCTGTGACGTCAGCGAGAGCTTTACCGCCGTGGCCCGGCGCTATTGGGCCGAAGCCGGCGTTGCCGAAAAGATCGACCTGCGCCTGGCCCCGGCCTTGGAAACCCTGGACGGCCTTATGTCCGACGGCCAAGGCGAAAGTTTCGATCTCGCCTTCATAGACGCAGACAAGGAAAACTACGATGGCTACTACGAGCGTGCCTTAACACTTCTACGTCCCGGTGGGTTGATCATGGTCGACAACGTTCTATGGAGTGGCTCGGTCATAGATGCAAGCAAGAACGATCCAGATACTCTTGCTATTCGTGCACTAAACAAGAAAATATATAAGGATAATCGCGTAAATATTTCACTTTTACCCGTTGGAGATGGTTTGACTTTAGTACAAAAGAAGTAATGTTATTACAAATTTGGGGAACAAGAGATTTATAGTTAAGTGAAAATTTATAGACTCTTAAGCCGATGTTTACGCCGCGATGGAAAACTGGCTACAGCGGTTAGAACCTTCTGACCGCGTAGACACTAGTCCGCGAGGCCACTCCAATGTGGAAGATCTTAGCCCTCAGTACCGGCCTAGCTTTCGTGGCAAGCAGCGCGATGGCTCAGCCGCAGTGCGACAAGCGCGAGAGCGTGCTTGATCTCCTGTCCGACAAGTACAAAGAAGCCCCCGTGGCCCTTGGTGTGACCAACAACGGCGGTCTCGTCGAAGTCCTGAGCAGTGGCAAGGGCGACACCTGGTCGATCATCGTCACTACCCCGCAGGGTATGAGTTGCCTGGTGGCGGCCGGCGAAGGTTGGCGAGTGAAAGAGCAACTGGCGCTCGACCCGGAAGCCTAAAGCTTCGGGAATTAGCGCTTTAGTGCTTGCTCTGATGTAAGCTCAGGCAAGGTTTCAGCTCCCCGAGGCGAAGGCCGGGTGCAGAACCTTGTCACCGACGCCGATCCCGAGACGCTGCAAAGTTCCGCCGTTGATCTCGAGCACCGCCTTTACCGGACGGCGCGAGGATATGACTTCAAGCGAAAACGGCACTGTCCGTTCGACAACGGACTCGATGCGGCCATCAGCGGCGATGAAAAGCATATCCAGCGGGATATGGGTGTTCTTCATCCACATTGAACGTTCCGCCTCCCGGTCATAAAGAAACAGCATGCCGGCCTCGGCCGGCATGGCGCGGCGGAACATCAGTCCCTGCGCCCACTGCCTTGCGTTGAGCGCAAGTTCGATCTCGAATTCGAATGCCGAGCCGCTCTGCGTTTCAATGCGCAGTTCGTCTTTCGTAAAGCTTTCCAACGCCCGAAGCGGCGTCGCCGCGGCGCCGATGAGCAGGGTCAGCACGATGAGGATGGCAACTCCGCGCAGACGACCGCCCCTCTTTGCTTGTCCAGATTTCATCGTCGCACTCCCATCACAGCCGTTCATCTCCCTAGTTCGCGGCCAGGGCCCGCGCCACCGTCCGCCGCACCGCGTCCCTTATCGGGCCGCCGCGCGGCCGGTCCGCCAGTTCCGTAAACCAGGACTCCGGAGGATTGCGCGCCAAGCTGTGGCGCCAGTTTATGGCACGCAGCCGGGCTTCGCTATGGCGCGGTAATCTCTCGACCATCTCCAGGTCATTCAGCACGGCCCATATGCCTGTCCAACAGCGCGCCACCGTCCACGGGTTGTAACCCCCACCACCGAGGACCAGCAGTTTCGGCGCGTATGTCCTGGCCTCGGCGACGACCCGCCAAAGTGCCAGGTTCGACAGTCCCAATTTACTCAAGGGATCGTCGGCCAGTCCATCGGCACCGCACTGCAGCACGGTGATCTGCGGCGCGAAGTCCGCGACCAGCGGGCGCACCCCCATGTGCATGACATACGCCATCTCGTCATCGTGAAAGGCCGCCGGCATGGGAAAATTGCGCGCATGCCCGCCACCGCGGTCCGCGGCTTCGCCCAGACCCGGCGTCGTCGATTTGGGCGCTGTCGATTTGGGCGCCGTCGATTTGCGCGTCACCATCGGCCAGCGCCCCTCTTCGTGCAGCGATAAGCACAGGACACGCGCTTCCGAATGAAACGCCAGTTGCACACCATCACCGTGATGTGCGTCGACGTCGAGATAGAGAACCCGTTCGATACCGAGATCGAGCAGGCGCAGGATCGCCAGCACCGGGTCGTTGAAATAGCAGAAGCCGCTGGCCCGGTCGGGAAGACCGTGATGAGTTCCCCCCGCCGGGGAAAAGATTGCCCGGGGACCGTTCTCGGCGGCCAGCAGATCGGCTGCCAGCAAGGACGCGCCGCAAGCGGTTGCCGGGCGCGAGAAGACTTCGGGGAAAATCGGATTGCCGTTGCGGCCGAGGTTGTAACGCACACTGGCGGCGGTCGAGAGTCGTTGGTCGCGCTCGGCGCGCTGCACAGCGGCGATATAGTTCGGGGTATGAAAGCGCGCCAGGGCGTTTGCGTCGGCGCGCGGGCTGTCGATGTAGGCACGCTCGGGCAACCACCCGAGATCGCGGCAGAGGTCGATGCAGGTCGACACGCGGGGAATGGCCAAGGGGTGGCCCTGGCCGTAACTCGAGGCGCGATAGATTTCGCTGCCGATGAAGAGTACCGGGGCGCCTCCCGGATCCGGCCGAGACATCAGGCGCCGCCGCCGCGGCGCGCCATGAACCGCAAAATGACCGTTGCCAGCAGCGTGTTGAGGACGATCATGATCACCAACGCGGAGAAGAGATTCGCGACAAAGGGACCATCGGTCGCCGGGGAAAAAATGCCGGCCTCGACCGCGATACTGAGCACAATCAGCTCGACCGCGCCGCGCGCGCACATGGCAACGCCGGTCATCGCCGATTCCCCGCGCGAATGGCCGCGCCACAGGGCCGGCAGGCCGGCGCCGATCGCCTTGCCGGCGAAGCCGGCAATGACGACGAGCAGGATAAACAGGGGGATCACACTCACCGCCGAGAGGTCGACCCGCAGACCGATCGACATGAAAAACATCGGGCCAAGCACGCCACCGGCAATGGCCCCGGCGATGATCTTGATGTCCTTGTAGGCGCGCGCGCCGACCCGCGAGGGCTCGAAATACAAACCGGCCATGAAGGCGCCCATGATCCAATGCATGCCGAGCAACTCGGCCATGAGGCCATAGGTCAGTGCGGCGGCGATCAGGGCGCTAAACTCGATGGCGGCGGCCCGCATCTCCTGAATGCGCCGGCTGATGTGCGGATAGACATGCACGCCGATCAGGATCGTCACCGCAAAGAACACCGAGACCTTGGCCAGCAGCCAGGCGAGATCAAGCAGGCCCGGTGGCTCGCCGCCCTGCACCAGCGCCGTCAGTACGGCCACGAGGATCAAACCGAGGACGTCGTCGATGATGGCCGCGGCAACGACCAACTGCCCAATCGGTCCTTCCAGCAGATCGAGTTCCTCGAAAATCTTGACCGTGGCCGGGATCGAA
>JAJFGM010000315.1 GCA_021776145.1 Kiloniellaceae bacterium
AGCTCGGCCGAACGGCGATAGGAGGTGACGGCCGCGTCGTCGCGGCCGGCGGCGCGCTGGGCGTTGGCCAGATGGAAGTGGGCTTCCGCCGCCTGCGGCGCCAGCGCCACCAAGCGCGCATAGTGTTCGATCGCCGCCGGAAAATCGCCGCTTTGCGCGGCGGCGTGCCCTGCCAGCAACCAGGCCTGAGGAACCGTCGGATGCTGCTTCACCAGGCTCGCGCAAACCTTCCGAGCCTCCTTTGGACGCCCGTTCTGCATTAAATTTTGCGCTTTTGCGAGCAGCTCCTGGAGTGAATTTGCCAAAGCGGCATCCTTGCGGTTGGGAGGGCAGCCGGTGCCGATGTGGACTCGCGCCCAGGTCCGCGGAAAGGTACGGGACCCCGCCGTCACGCGGGCGCCTCGTCAATTAGGTGAAGGAGATCTATCACGACGTGACGGCGGCGCGAAAGTCCCCGGCTAACGTCGCCGCGAAGGGCATTGACATAGTCGTGCCAGCCAAAACGCGCGCCGAGACTCCCCGGGCCAAGGCCAACACCGGCCGCAACTCGGCGGCCGCAAACGCACAGGTTGAATAACAATTTCCGAGTTGCATTGTGATTCAATGCGACGGCCGAAGGAAAAGAAATCCATTTTTCCATTGTCAAAATGAAATGCCGATAATTCGGCCCATTTTTATAGTGTATAGATGATTATTTTACTACACAGTTACCCATACATTTGGATCTATATTGCTCGCCAGGGTTATGTCTGATGTGAACCTCTGGAAGGAACGCGCGCCCTTTCCGGGGGACAATCTGTCCCTGGCGCGATACCCGGAAGGGGTCAGGAGGGCCATGTCGGAGCAATCGACACAAGCGACGGAAGCGAATGTCGAAGCGAGCGCAGGCGTTGCCGAGTTGATGCGGGACAGCCGCATCCCTCGCATCGCGATGCCGCTGCGGTTCCCGACGCTGCCGGCCGATCCGGCTCATATCCACCATGACTATGCCCTCGGCGGCGCCGGCGACGACACCCTCGACGGCGGTGCCGGCAACGACAGCTTGAGCGGCGGAGCGGGAAACGACCACTACCTCTTTGGCTCGGGCGACGGCCAGGATACCATCGACAACGCCGACGCGCTCTCCAGCGACGATGCCGTGCTCTTCGGCACTGGGATCGCGCCCGAGGACCTCTGGTTCCGCCAGTCCGGCGACGACCTGCAGGTCAGCGTGCTCGGCGGCGCCGACAGCCTGACCCTGGAAGGCTGGTACGATACGACCCGGCCGGGCCAACAGCTCGACCGCTTGGTCACCGACGCCGGCGCGCCGGGCCAGCGCGAACTGCTGCAAAACGAGGTCGTCGCCCTGGTCGACGCCATGGCCGCCTTCGCGCCGGCCAGCGGCGACCCGGCGGTGGATTTCCACAACAACGTGCCGCAGACTGTGCAGGACCAGATCGCGGCGAGTTGGTGAGATTGGGGAGCTGGTTGATGAATGGACGGGACAACAGAAGCGAAGGCGGTCGGATGTTATCTTTGGCACGGTTACGCAGCCTGTTTGGAGAGTTGGGCAAAACGCAAGACCTGACCCTGTGCTCTCCGGGGAACGGAGGCTTGTTCGCGTTTTTGTGTGGTCTGAGCCGTAGTGAAGTCGTGTGGAAGGCACCTAAGCAAGTCACAAGATGGAGATCTGTCTCTTTGCGGTTTGGCATAAATCTGATCGGGGAGGACGCCCAAATACCACCTACCGAGCATTACTGTACAAAATCTTTTCCTGGACCGAGACAATAAAAGAAGGTGAAGACAAAATGTGGCGACTGTTATGCCGGATTAGTGTTGTGTTTAGTATCGTGTTTATTTGTTCATTTTCGGTAGCGATATCTGAAGATATTGTGGATAACTCAGTACTCTTTGATTTTTCCAAGAGTGACGTCAGGGTTGAAAAATTTGTGAATGATTTATACAATTATAAAGTGGATCGAAATCTCGATTCCTTGGCGGAATATATCGGTGCTGAGGGTTATTTGTGTGAGAAAATACGTTTTAGCGGAGAGTATCCTTTTCAAATAGCTTGTAGGTTTATGAAAAAAAATAAAGTTCTTGTGCAAAATGATTTTTGGAATCTTTTCTCTTTGAGAATAATTAGCATTGGGAACGCTCAATTTGGCATAGGAAGTGAAGAGGGTGGGCCGTTGAACGTTCGAGTTAAGACATTCCTTGACGCACCGTGATGAGATTTTACAGATGACGTGATTGAGTGCAGACCTATTGGAATAGCGTTGCCCACCAATTTCCAACCAAGGGGAAGCGCGGACATCACAGCGTGCTCCACACTGGAACATGAAACACCGAGATGATATTCACCTGAAACACGATACCCCTAACTGGCCGGGATGACTTCAAGAAGCTGATCGACATCCTCGAGGCCGACGGCACGGTGGTGGATTCCGAAGGCCAGGTGCTGCGGGCGCGGACCGGGATGGCGGTGAACTCGGCGGAGGATCAGGTGATCCCGGTGGGCTACGAGACCGAGACAGGCGAGATGGCCCTGGCCTGCATGCGTGCGGGCGCGCCCTATGGCGGCAAGGATGGCGAGGAGCGCTCTATTGCCGGCATGATGCGCGAACGCGGCTTCCACCTGCGCTCTGATGGGCGATTCGTCAATGGCGAGGGCCGGGTGGTCACGGCCTGGTGGGAGTGGGGCGAGCCGGACCGGGCGCTGCTTGCGCGGCGGTGAGTTCGAGGCGCCGCGCGCCTAACGGCTGAGCTCACGCATCGCGGCGTCGAGGCCGTCGAGGGTCATGGGGAACATGCGCCCGGCCATGAGCCGGCGCATCATCTCGGCCGAGGCGTGATAGTCCCAGTGGCCCTCGGGCAGGGGGTTGAGCCAGACCGCGGCGGGATAGGTGCGCAGCAGGCGGCGCATCCAGACCTCGCCGGGCTCGGCGTTGAAGTGTTCGACGCTGCCGCCGGGGTGGACGATCTCATAGGGGCTCATGGCGGCGTCGCCGACGAAGATCAGCTTGTAGTCGGCCGGATAGGTGTGCAGCAGGTCCCAGGTCGCCGAGGGGTCGCTGCGGCGGCGCCGGTTGTCGCGCCACAGCCGCTCGTAGGGGCAGTTGTGGAAGTAGTAGTATTCCAGGTGCTTGAACTCCGAGCGGGCGGCCGAGAAGAGCTCCTCGCAGGTCTTGACGTGGGGGTCCATGGAGCCGCCGACGTCGAACAGCAGCAGCACCTTGGCGGCGTTGTGACGCTCGGGCACCATGCGGATGTCGAGCCAACCGCCCTGCTTGGCGGTCGAGCGCACGGTGTCGTCGAGGTCGAGTTCGGTGCTGGCGCCCTCGCGGGCGAAGCGGCGCAGGCGGCGGAGCGCCACCTTGATGTTGCGGGTGCCGAGTTCGCGCTCGCCGTCGAGGTCCTAGAACTCGCGTTTGTCCCAGACCTTGACGGCGCGGAAGTTGCGGTTGCCGTCCTGGCCGATGCGGATGCCCTCGGGATTGTA
>JAJFGM010000316.1 GCA_021776145.1 Kiloniellaceae bacterium
CGCTCTACGACGCGGTAAATCGCGCTAAGGTGAAGCGTCTGAACGACCTTTTGTAAAATTTGGCCGTAAGATTGATCGGCAACAGGCAAGGGAGCCCGCCCGTGCAGCAGGAACTAAAAACACTCCAGGTTCTGATCGACAAGGGCGTCGAATTCGTTGTCGCCTACGGGTTTCAAATTCTCGGCGCCCTGGTTGTCCTGGTTATTGGCATCAAGGTCGCCTCCTGGGCCGCGAACCGAACCGTCGCCTTCGGCGCCAGGCGCGAATTCGACCCGACGCTGACCCGCTTTATCGGCAATGTCGTACGCATACTGCTGCTGGCGGTGGTTATCATCGTCACCCTCAGCAATTTCGGCATTACCATCGCCCCCTTCGTCGCCCTCGCGGGCGCCGCCGCTTTCGGCGGCACCCTGGCGCTGCAGGGCCCGCTGTCCAACTATGGTGCCGGTCTCTCCATCATCCTCACTCGGCCCTTCACCGTCGGCAATACCATTCAGGTGCAGAAGACCTTTGGCGTGGTTGAAGAAATTACATTGGCAACAACGGTTCTGACCGGCGAGGACGGTGAGACGATCACCATTCCCAACAAGGAAATCGTCGGCCAAGTCATCGTCAATTCGAAGAATCAGCGCGTCGTCGAAACCAAGCTTTTCCTCGGTCACGATCAAGACAGCGCCAAGGCCGTCGATGCAATCAAGACGGCCATCGCCAAACAAGCCGGCGACGACGAGGCGCCGCCGCCGCAGGTCGGCCTGCACGACTTCGCACATGGCGGGGTGGTGATCGGCGCCCGCTTCTGGGTGCCGAGCCTGAAGTATTTTCAAATGCGCTATGCTATCAACCGCGACATCCTCGACGCCTTGGCGGCCGCCGACATCCGGTTGCAAGGTGGCGGTACCGCCGCCATATTGGCGCCACCGCTCACTGCCGACGAACCGCGATACTGACGACGTGGTTCCGCCACAATCACGTGCCTTTGTTTGGCCTGAGTGTGCGTGGCGTCCGAATGATGGCCCCAAACGAAGCGTTACCGCCGATTTTTCGAGGAGAAAATTCCATGAATCCGATCGTCAACCTGCTTTTGTCGGCCTGTTTGAGTCTCTGCCTTGGCGCCGGCGCGGCGCTTGCTGCCAGTTCCGATTCCGGCAGCAGCAAACCCATGGACCCTGATTACGCCAGTGCGCTGGAACTCATCAAAGCCGGCAAATACGGCGAGGCCGTGCCGTTGCTGGAAAAATCCCTGGCTACAGACCCCAAGAACGCGGATGTGCAGAACCACATGGGCTATAGCCTGCGTAAGATGGGGAATTTCGATGACGCCCTGGAACACTACCAGAAAGCGCTGGCGATCAATCCGAGCCACCTCGGCGCCAACGAGTATCTCGGCGAACTCTATTTACAGATGGGCGAACTGGAGAAAGCCGAGGAACGCCTCCAAGCGTTGGACAGCGCCTGTTTTTTCGGTTGCGAGGAGTACACCGACCTGAAGGAGGCCATTGCCGCCTACAAGACCAAGGCCGGCAGCTGACTGCGGACCTACTCTTGGCAATCCTGCGCTTTCCGGGACCAAACACCTAGGTCGGCAGGTCCCTGGTCGCCGCGACGACGCAGACAGCCAGTTTTCCGGCACGCCCGCGCACCTCGATCTCTTGCCGTGGAAAGGCCGTCAAATCGATCCCAGCATGCGAGACCAGCGGCTCGGAAACCACGAGCTCGGCGCTATAGGTCTTGGTCAGGCTCTCCAGGCGGCTGGCGGTGTTGACCGCGTCGCCAACCGCCGTCACCGAGGTTGCCGCGCGGTAGCCCATCTCGCCGACGATCGCCGGCCCACTGTGCAGGCCAATGCCGATACGCAAGGGCTGGTCGAGGTCGTGCACCAGGGCCTCGTTCAGTTCCTCCAGCCGCAGTCCCATGAGGCGCGCCGCCGCCAGCGCCTGCCGGCTGCCGGTTTCGATGCCTTGTTCGACACCGAAAAGCGCCATGACGCCGTCGCCGATAAACTTGTCGACCCGGCCGCCGGCCTCCTCCACGGCCGTACCCATGGCGGCGAAGTACCGATTCAGGATGAACACGACATCATAGGGAAGCTTGTTTTCCGACAGTGTCGTAAACGCGCGCAGGTCGGCAAAGAGAATGGCAATCTCGCGCTCTTCTCCCTGGAGGTATCTTGCGCCCGCGCGCGCGTCCCTTGGCGTCGCGCCGGGCGGCAATAGGGGGGTCACTTCACAGTCGGCGGCGACCTTGGTCTGGCAGGCCAGGCGCACATTGGGCGGCGCCCCGACTCGGGCAAGAACGCGAATCTCCTCTTGGCTTGCCGGCGCTAGCGACTGCAAACCTTCGCCCAGGCGTACGCGGCAAGTCGAGCAGCGGCCGCGGCCACCGCAGACAGCCGCGTGCGGAATAGCGTGGTCACGGCTGGCATCGAGAATGGTAGTGCCCTTCGCGACCAGGATACGGCGTCCACCGGGATAACTGAGTTGCACCAGGCCGTAGCGCCGGGCAAAGGCGGCGCGCAAGACTCGCGCCGCCAGAACCAACAACAACAAGCCCAAAACGAGGCCGATGACCGCGGATTGGGCGTCTTTCAGGACGCCGTAACCGTCGGCGTCGACAAAGCGGGCGCGGGCGATTACCGCGTCGAGCCACTGCGGGTCGGCCGAGCGGCGGAGGATTTCGCGCCCAGCCATCCAGACGCCCAGCAAAGACACGACCGGCAGCACCAGTGCCACGGCATAGAGGTAGGGATTCGCGGTCTCGTACCAGGGTTTCAGCCGCAGCCAGAAATGCAGGCCGATG
>JAJFGM010000317.1 GCA_021776145.1 Kiloniellaceae bacterium
CAGGGATATGCCGACGAGGGAGACCGTCAGGAAGACCTTGCTCAGCCAGGCATTGCGATTGAGGCCCGTGTAGACGCCCATCGGAATGCCGATGGCGAGCGCGAGGATGCCGGATACGAAGACCAGTTCCAGGGTGGCCGGCAGGCGCTGGGCGATGATCTCGCCGACCGGCAGGCCGAGCCGGAACGAGGTCCCGAAATTGCCGACGAGTATATTGCCGACGAACTTAGCGAACTGCAGCGGTATGGGATCGTTCAAACCCAGAAGCTCGCGCAGGGCGTCGCGCTGTTCGTCCGTGGCATCCTGACCGACCATGTTGTTGATCGGATCGCCGACGAACTGAAACAGCGTGAAGGAGATGAAGGCCACGACGAGCATGACCGCTATGGCCTGGAACAGGCGCTGGACGATAAAGGCAAACATGTCCGCCTAGGGGTGCTGACCGTGGGTGCGGTGTATAAGAAAAGGCCAGGAGCCTCGGGCACCGCGCCCGAGGCTCCCGGCTTTAGCGCTAGTTCATCGTGACGTAACGCAGGTCAACGTCGTTGAAGGGCCGCTGCCAGACCTTCTTGACCGTGTCGGTGCGCAGGCCCCAGGCCAGGGCCTGCTGGTGCAACGGAATGTGGCCGACTTCGTCCTGATGGATCTGGAAGGCCTCGCGGATCATCTCGTTGCGCTTGTCGCTATCCATCTCGACCGAGATCAGACCGACCAGCTCCTCGATGCGCGTATTGCTGTAGCGCCCGGAGTTCCAGGTGCCACGGCCGTCGCCGTTGATTGACATGAGCTGCATCAGCGGGTTCAAGGCATCGTAGGAACCCGGCGTCCA
The DNA here is from genome assembly GCA_021776145.1 of Kiloniellaceae bacterium. Taxonomy (GTDB): domain Bacteria; phylum Pseudomonadota; class Alphaproteobacteria; order Kiloniellales; family Kiloniellaceae; genus JAJFGM01. Next base: position 830 of record JAJFGM010000317.1, read on the forward strand.
ACCCAGCATGTAGAAGCTGGTGTTGTAGTCCTGCGGCTTGCCGATCTTGTTGAAGTGCAGCGACTTGGTCTGGAAATTCGGCGTGATCTTGATGCCGATCCGCTCAAGCATCGGCACCACGGAGGTGCAGATGGCTTCGTCGTTCACATAGCGGTCGTTGGGGCAGTCGAAGGTGATCGGGAAGCCGTCAGGGTAACCGGCCTCTTTGAGCAGGCTTTTGGCCTTTTCCGGATCATGCGCCAGGCGCCCATTCATGTCGTCCTGGAAGCCGTTGATACCGTTGGCGATCATCAGGCCGGTCGGCTTCGAGGCGCCGCGCATGACGACGCGCTTGATCGCTTCGATGTCGATGGCATGGAAAAATGCCTGACGTACGCGCACGTCCTTGAAGGGGTTCTTGCCGGAACCTGGCATGTCGAGCAGCTCGTCGCGATGCTGGTCGAAACCAAAGAAGATGGTCCGCAGTTCCGGGCCTTCCATGGCATCGGTGTTGGGCTCCGCCTGCAGACGCTTGATGTCCTGCAGCGGCACCGGATACATCAGATCGATTTCCCCCGAAAGCAGGGCCGCGACGCGCGTGGCGTCGTTGGGGATCGGCGTGAAGATCGCCTTGTCGATGTTGGATTCGATGTTGGCCTTGTTCCAGTAGTTCTCGAAGGGCACGAGGACGATACGGTTGTCCTGCACCCACTCGACCAGCTTGAAGGGACCGGTGCCGTTGGCGTTGGCATTCATGAAGTTGGTCGAACCGGAAACGTCGATGACTTCGAAACCGTTGTTGGCTTCGACCCATTCCTTATCGACAATGTAGAAGTTGGGCATGTTCAGCATGAGGATCGGATCGGGACCCTTGGTGATCATGTCGACGGTCATGTCGTCCACCTTGTTCACCGCCTCGACGGTGGCCAGAACGAAGGCCATCGATGAGGATTCCTGCTTCTGACGGGTAAAGGAATAGACCACGTCGTCGGCGTTGAAGGCATTGCCATTATGGAAGGTCACGCCGTCGCGCAGATGGAAGCGCCAAGTCACTTCATCGATCTGCTCCCAACTCTTGGCGAGATCCGGGTCCAACGACAGGTCGGGCTTGCGGTGCACCAGGCGACCGTAAAGGTTGCCCTTCATGGTGTTGGTCGGACCCTCGTTGTTGGCCTGCGGGTCGAGTCCCAGAATGTCGCCGGTGGTGGCGTAGCGGAAGACCTTTTCGGCCTTGGCATCCGTCGTCGCCCCAAAGGACAAGGCCACGAGCGACGCGGCCGCAACACCGAACATTAAGCTTCGGAAGTTCATATTTATCTCCCCATATTGTTGCCTCGGCCTTCGCAAAACGCAGTCAACAGCGCTTTGGGACCTCGGCTTTCATTGCTAGGCTAACCTAGTCCAGCCCACAGGCCGAAAACAAGGCCGGCAACGGCCCCTATTCGAAACCGCGACCCACTCAAACGGACGACACCTCTGGTTCCAGTGATCCCCAAAGCTCCGCTTTACCTGCGCTTTGCCCTTGGGGATGACCGAAATTCGCCGTTCCGTCCGACTTCGTGCTCTACCCTGTTCCCACTCGCCGGCTGGAAACAAGCTGCAGGAAACAGCATTCAAGACCTTGTGTAAACAGGGGAAATGCCGACATACCGTCCTGGTATACCATTATGTGAGCTCGTTCTTGACGATGCGGCCGCCGCGCATGATGAGTGGCAGTCGCGCGCCCTGGTCCTGTAGGCAGGACAAGTCCTCCAGAGGATTTCCGTCGACCAGCAGAAGGTCCGCCAGGGCCCCCGCGGAGACAACGCCAAGCCGGCCCTCCGCCTGCAACAGTTCGGCATTTCCCGAAGTCGCCGAGACGAGGATTTCGGCCGGCGAGAGGACTTCGGAGCGAATCAGGAATTCACGCGACTGGTGCTCCTGCATGGCGCCCAGAAGATCGGTGCCGAAGCCGATTTTGACGCCCGCCGCCTTGAGAATTTCCAGTGAAGCCAATCCGGCGGTGCGCACTTCCTGAAGTTTCTGGATGCTGACCTCGGGCAAGCCAAGTTCGGCGCCATACCTGTCGAGGGCATCGTAGGTCACCAGGGTTGGCACCACAAAAGCGCCGGCTTCGGCGGCGGCAGTGGCGGTCTCGACGTCGATCAGGTTGCCGTGCTCGATGGAGCGCACGCCATAGGCGATGCAGCGGCCGATGGCCTCGGGCGTATAGGCGTGCGCCATGACATAGGTGCGCCATGACTTGGCTTCCCAGACGATAGCGCGGATTTCCTCTTCCGAATACTGCAGATTCCAGATCGGATCGCTCGGCGAGGCGACGCCGCCAGAGGCCATGATCTTGATCTGCGTGGCGCCCTTGCGCAGTTCGTCGCGGGCGGCGCGGCGCACTTCCGGCACGCCGTCGGCAACGACGCCGAACGCCGCCGAATTCTGGCCACAGAAGCAGAGGGCGAAACAACCTTCCTCGGGGCCACGGAAATCCGCGTGTCCGCCGGTTTGAGTCAGGGCCCGGCCGGAATAGAACAGCCGCGGCCCCTTGATGAGGCCGGACTTGATGGCCATGGCATGGCCGTAGTCGGCACCGCCGGCATCGCGCAGGCTGGTGAAGCCGCGCAACAGGCTGTCTTCGAGGAATCGGCGGGCATGCTGACCGAGCAGGGACCCGGGCATGCTGGCAACACGGGACAGGTCCGGGTCAGCTGCAATGGCGTGAAAGTGCGCGTCGATCAGACCCGGCATCAAGGTCCGTCCGTCCGCTTCGATCTTCAGCGCTTCGGCATGCGTGATCGGCGTTTCGGATACCTCCTTAATGGTCTCGCCCTCAATCAACACATGCACGGGCTCGCGCAATGTCGCCTCGACGCCGTCGAACAGCCGGCAATTGCTGATGTTGATCGCTGTCATTCGCGCCTCTCCCATTTTTTTCTTGCGGACGTCTCTATAACATATGCGCCAGTTGCTGTTACGCACTGAACGCCGCTAGTCCGCTTTCCTCTCATGCGCTGCTTTCGCGAATCTGGCAAGGGGCCGTACCCGGCCCGCAAGCGATGGCCGAGCTCACAAGCCGCTCACGCGAAAGCGCATTTCCGCGACTTGACCGGCAATCCGGTCAAATTCCGTGTATCGACAATAGCCGTTGTGCTATGTCAATCAGTCGGTGCTGAACCCGTGATAAAAATAGGCAAAGTAAGCCTTCACGACGGCAACGACCGTCGGCGAAACGACAGACGAGAGCAATACAATGGACTACGAACGCTTTTTCGCCGGGGCTCTCGAGGCTCTGAAAACAGACGGCAACTACCGCCTTTTCGCCGATCTCGAACGCCACGCCGGCGACTTCCCGCGCGCCAACCGCCATGGTCCCGACGGGGTCTCTAAGGTCACGGTTTGGTGTTCCAACGACTACCTTGGCATGGGCCAGCACCCGGCGATTGCCGCCGCGATGCGCGAAGCGCTCGAACGCTGCGGCGCCGGCGCCGGCGGCACACGCAATATTTCCGGCACCAATCACTACCATGTGCTGCTGGAGGCGGAACTGGCCGACCTGCACGGCACGGAAGCGGCGTTGCTCTTCACTTCCGGCTACGTGTCCAATTGGGCCTCTCTGACGACGCTGGCGGGTCGGCTGCCGAATTGCGTTGTCCTGTCGGACGAGATGAACCACGCCTCGATGATCGAAGGCATTCGCCAAAGCCGTGCCGCCAAGCGCATTTTCCGCCATAACGACCCCGAAGACCTCAACCGTCAGTTGGCCGAGATCCCCGCCGAACATGCCAAGCTGGTGGCCTTCGAATCGGTCTATTCGATGGATGGCGACATCGCCCCGATCGACGAGCTCTGCGACGTCGCCGAGCGCCACGGCGCCATGACCTATCTCGACGAAGTGCACGCCGTCGGCCTCTATGGGCCGCGCGGTGGGGGCGTCGCCGACCGCGATGGCTGCGCGCACCGCCTGACGGTGATCGAAGGCACCTTGGCCAAGGCTTTCGGCGTCATGGGCGGATACATCGCCGCCTCGGCGAACCTTATCGATTTCGTGCGCTCCTTTGCCTCTGGCTTCATTTTCACCACCGCGCTGCCGCCGACGATCGCCGCCGGCGCCCTGGCTTCGGTGCGCCATCTGAAAGAGAGTTCGCGCGAACGTGAAATCCAGCAGGAACGGGCGGCGAAGCTGAAGCACCGCCTGGCCGAAGCCGGTCTGCCGGTGATGCCGAGTGAAAGCCATATCGTGCCGGTCCTGGTCGGCGACCCCGTGCGTGGCCGCTAAATTACCGACTGGCTGCTCGATCGTTATGGCATCTACGTTCAGCCGATCAACTATCCCACCGTGCCGCGCGGCACGGAACGCCTGCGTTTGACGCCGTCGCCGCAGCACAGCGATGCGCAGATGGACAGCCTGATCGATGCCTTGCGCGAGATTTGGGCCGATTTGAAGATCCGCACAGCGGCTTGATTCAAGCGCCGCCCTTCGACACTCGCGGAAGGCGAGTAATTTTCCGACTTTGCTACTGATGTCAATACTGCTGTCGCAAATACAACCCTTAAGGCCGTTATCGCAACAAAGGCCC
>JAJFGM010000318.1 GCA_021776145.1 Kiloniellaceae bacterium
GCTCAACCTTTCCGAGGCGATCGAGACCCTGGGCGTGACCGAGGAAACCCTGCGGCGGCACATCGATGAACTGGAAAAAATGAAGGGCGTGAAGCTCTTCGACGTGGAAGACGGACACTACCGGCTGACCGTCGCCGGTTCACAGTCCGCCAAGGAAGCCGAGAGCATTCTCAATCAGGCGGAGTTCTGGCTGGACGGACGGCATGGACATGTCGACTACGTCAGCGGACTGGGCCACGCCGCCTACGTCGACGACAACGGCGGCAATTTCTTTTCGCAACAGCACCCGCTCGATCGACTCATGATCGACAGCCCGCCGCTATTGCAAAAAGGCTTCCTGGCCTGGGCCAATTCCCGCTTTCGGCTCGACGACCCCGACCTCACGGAACTCAAGCCCTACATGCTCATCTATCACAGGGCGCGGAAATATTGGGTCTGCGTGAGCGTCGGCGAGAAGTCGTCCCTTGCCACCTGGTACGGCTGGACCTGGGAAAAAAGCCACCTCGGGACCACCATGGAAGAGACGATCGGCGACAGCAGTCATGCCAGGATCGTCACCGGCACCTATTCCGAGGTTCTGGTGTCCAGCAGCGCCCGCCTGGATCACGTCTTCGCGCAGATCCCCCGCGAAAAGGGCGCGATGCCGGACCCGGTCAGCTATCAGCGGCTTTTGTGCGCCTGTCGTTTTCCCGACGGCGAGCCCGGATTGATCGTCCTGGTCGCCCGCACGAACCGGATCCAGATCGCCGGCGTGAACCCCGCGGAGATCCCGCGCATGCCGGAAGCTCTGCTGATGGAGTTCGATGTTTAGTTCCGGGTGGGTGGGTCCAGTCGGGCGCTGGCCGAGGAGGTGTCGGACTCGCGGGCCAAGCTGACGCGTGCTTGTGTGGCGCAGCCGCATCGCTAGACTTCCACCATCGAGCCGAACGCGGAGCCTGTTTTCGGGGAAACGGCCTGGCTCGCTCCGACGGCAAGCGGCGGTGAGGCGCAGATCTTGACAGCTAATACCCGTGGAGGCCTGGCATGGCCGATCTGAAGAACAAGAGTGTGCTGGTGACGGGCGGCTCGCGCGGCATCGGAGCGGCAATTGCGCGCTCCGTGGGCGCCGCCGGCGGTGAAGTCGTGCTCCACTTTGGGCGCAGCCGCGCGGCTGCCGAAACCCTGCAACAGGAGATCGGGCGCGAACGCTGCCACATCGTCCAAGCCGACCTTTCGGACCCCGCCGAAGTCGACCGACTGTGGTCCGAGGCCCTCGCGGTGGCGCCGTCGCTGAATGTATTGGTCAACAACGCCGGGATTTTCCAGTCGGCAGGGGTCGATGTGCCGATAGCGGACTGGCGCGAGGCTTGGTCACGGGTGCTGCAAATCAATCTCCAGGCACCCGCCGATCTTTGTCGCGCGGCCATCCTCCATTTTCGCGGGATTGGCGGCGGCAAGATCATCAATGTGGCAAGCCGGGCGGCCTTTCGTGGCGAGACGATAGATCAGATGCCCTATGGTGCGTCGAAAGGTGCTCTTGTCACGCTGACAAAGACGATTGCCCGCGAATTTGCCGCCGAGGGCGTGCTCGCGTTCTGTATCGCCCCCGGGTACGCCAATACCGAGATGGTGTCGGATAACTTGGATCCGGCGGCGATCGCCGCGGTGACCAGCAGTATCCCCCTCGGCGATATGGTGCCGCCCGAGGAGATCGGCGCCCTTGCCGCCTTTCTCTGCGATGACCTGGTTCGCCACTTGACCGGCGCCACATTCGATATCAACGGCGCGTCCTACCTGCGTTAGCGTTGCGTTTCGCCTTGCGGCGGCCGTAACCGAGGCAAGCCACCGCCTGGCTGGATCCGCCACTTTGCGGGACGATGCTCGATTTAGGCTGTGATCCGTTGCCCGGTCGGGGCGGCCAGGCGTTCTGCGAGGCGTGCGCTGGCGGCGCAATTCCGTGACCGGCGGTAGAACGGGCAACCCCATGGAATTGGGCGAATGTCCGATCTGTCAGGACCTCAGTTCGAGCTTGCCATCTCCTATGATGATGACGTCACCCGGCTCGGTTGCGACTTCGCCGACCTCGGGAACCGCGATGACGCATTGCGTGCAGACGTCCGGAAGGTAGTCGCCCGCGCGAAGGCGCAGCTTGCGAACCTTTTCGCCTTCGGTGATGACCACGGTGTAGGTTTGCTGGTCTTCGTTGATCAGTTCGACCGCGCCAGCGACGTCCGCGAAGCCGAGCAATGCCAAGCCAATGACGAGACCGGAAAGTGCACGCCGCTTCTGTCGTTCCCGCGCCCTGCAAGATCCGCCCTTAGCTGGACTTATTGGCAGGGCCGATTTCGACTCCGGGCATGTTTCGAAGCGGCCTAAGGCGCCCCGACCGCGCCAGCCCTTGGCCAAAATCGGACCGGTGCCGGCGCGCCATATATCGCGTATTGCCGTTGCTTTCGCAGCTGTGGGGGTGTGCGGCATGTTCACCAACATGGCGAGGCCTCGCTTCTTTCAAGTGTTTGCGTTGGATAAGGGCATTGGCGAGAAGCTCGCCCGGCCGATGAACCGGAGGCGGCTTGATGGCAAGGAAGCGGCGAAAACCGTGCTGCTGGAGCCAGCCAAACGGACCGACCGCTCCCGAAGTGCGCAGAAAAGTTGCGTTCCTTGATCGCGTCCTTTCCGTCAATGTCTGTGATCCCGCGCCTTGCAGCCACGTGCCGTGACACGGTGTTTTCGGTCCGACGGAGCCCGAAACCTGGTCCATACCTTGTGCCGTATTTCGGAACCAACACACTAAAGATCCATACCACTTGGGCGCCCATGTTCTCGAACTTGTCGGCAAGCTCTATTTCCTTGGCAGCCGTCACGCCGTCCTTGGAGATGCGCGGCGCGCCAAAGGACTTATCGAGCAAGACGGTGCGGCCGCGGGGACCCAGGGTCACTTTTACCGCATCGGCCAATACGTTGACGCCTTTCAGCATGCGCTGCCTGGCATCGGCGTGACAACGAACCTCTTTGGCGGGCAGAGCCACTAGGCGGCTTTCTTGGCCTGCTTCGCGACTTCGACGATGCCAAAAATGTCTGATTCCTTGATAATCAGAACTTCATCGCCGTTGACCTTGATTTCGGTGCCGGACCACTTACCGAACAGCACCTGATCGCCAACCTTGACATCGAGGGGCACAACCTCGCCGCGTTCGCTGCGGGATCCCGGGCCGACGGCGAGCACTTCGCCTTGCATCGGCTTTTCCTTTGCCGTGTCGGGGATAATGATGCCACCCGTTGTCCTTGCATCTTCGTCGACGCGGCGAATAGCCACTCGATCATGCAATGGCCGAAATTTCATTAGCACCCTCTCTTTCCTTTTCAACTGCGTGGAGCTTTGGCCGCATCGTGGCACTCCGCCTATGCGATTGCGAACCGGGTTGTAGGTGGGATCGCCAATATCTGCTTCAATCTATTCGCAACACGAATTTTTTTGATACTTTCAATTCGTAAGGCGAATATGCAAAGCAATCCAATACTTTGGCCAAACGTGTCGGAAATCTCCCGCCGAGACACACTCTTGACGGCCCTAGGTAAGTGGCCAAATCATCAATTGAGCCCCAATTTTGGGACCGATTTTGAGGTTCATGGCCATGACACAAGATGACAGGAAGACATGGTATCTGACCGGCGGCGTTTCCGCGGCGATTGGCGTGATCGTGATTGCGCTATGGTTCGCTGGAGTGTTCGAGGCGCCGGCTGTTCTCCAGTAACGGCTAATTGGTTCCGGCCGCGTCGGCCTTAAGGCCCGTCGCGGCCGGAATGACCGAACGCCGTTGGTCTCTCAAATGGCGGCCTGGGCCTTAGCAACTCTCTTCATCGTCTTGAGAGCCGACCCCAAGAACTCTTCATCACCACCCGCCGGATAAACCACATAGGCCGGGTAATGGAAGACCGGCGCTTGCGAGACCAATTTTAGACGCTCGGCGGTGATGTGCGGCGCCACCAAGCGCTTCGGGAAATAGCCCGACGCGTGATTATCCAAGAGATACTTCAGGCCGAGCGAACCAATCTCCATATACAATCCGGGCGTTGACAGATTCGGAAAGTTAAGGCTGTGGTCGGCTTGGAACTCCGGGCCCCAGTCTATGTAAACATAGTTCTTCTCAGGCTTGCTTGGTGCCCGAGGCTCGCTCGACACGAGCACCAGTTCCTCTTCGAATAGCATCTCGATCTCGAAGCCGGGTCGGCTCTGCGGCGTGTACATTACGCCGATGTCGAGCGTGCCCTCGATCAGACGTTGCATCAAAACGTTGGAGTAGCCCGTCTGCGTCCTCAACGCGATCTCGGGCGTCTTAGCCCGCATGCGAGCCAACCACTCCATCAGGAATCCGTCCCACAGGCTGTATTGCCCGCCAACAGTGAGAGCGGCTTGGTAGCCGGCCGGCAAGGCGACCTCGAGGCGTGCCTGCTGCCATACGCGGACCATCGTCAGCGCGTGTTTTTGGAACTGGTCCCCGGCGGGCGTCAAGGTCGCGCCAGCCTTGCTTCGTTCGAATAGCTTCTTACCAAGCCGCTCCTCGAGCGCCTTGATGCGCATGCTGACGGTCGATTGGGTCACAAAGACGCGGTTCGCAGCCTCGACGAAACTGCCAGTTTCAATGACCGCAAGAAAAGTCCGAGCTAAATCGACGTCCATGGCACTCTCCGGGCCGGGTATATATTTGAAATTCGAATCATCGATACAAATCGCCAAAAAAATTCGCTTGTCAAATAGTAAAGCCAAAACAAGATTTCAAAAGCTGTGACGGCCCGATGAACTGGTCAAGCCGCAACGAGCTGGCGCGTGAAAGCTAGCCGCTCACTGAAGTGCGCGATGCCATGGGGTCAAACATCCCGGCACGCCATTCTACCGAAGACCCGGAAGGTCATGGCTCAGCGAACCGCCGCAGCGGCCGTCACAGCATCGCAAATATGCGGAGTGCCCCCGCTTCTCTCCGGGCAAGTGGAACGATTTTATTGCCACAACAACGCCGGTGATCGATTTGAGAAAGGCGAAATCTCATGCGATTAGCCAACCAACCGCCAATTTCCAGAACTTGTAACTGCGGATTGGGGCGAACCGAGGATCCATGGGACAAGGCGCGCCTGCAGCATCTCCTGGCGAGCCGCGGTCTCTTACCGTGGCGGGCCGGCCATGGGATAGATTACAAACGTTCGCGACAGCCATCTGCCAAGTATGGCTCGGACCCGAAGTGCGGGCCGCTCTGGCCAGAGGCATTGTAAACTTTGGATGCACCGCACTCCTCAACTCAGCCGGAGGCTTGAGCATCGAAAGGTCGGCGGCGGACTGTAATATACCGGCTGCCACTTGGCTTTCATACTTCAGGAAGTGCGGGCATACCTTCGGAATTGCTGGCTCCGGAATGGGCCAAATTTCGCCGCGATCGGACTTTCAGAGGCGTGCTTAGCAGCCGAATTCGATCAATCTTGATATTTGTATTTCCAATTTAAAACAACAATAAAATTCGCTTGTCGAATTTCTCGCCAGATCACAGATTCCTCTTGTTCGGCGAACTGTCGCTGACCCAAGGAGATTCGAGAAATGAAACCCAGCAAGAAACCTAAATCGCCGCACCCGGCAAAATTTGGCCCGCCACGCTTATCTCCCTCTCAAGCAAAAGCAGGAGATCAGCAGGCCGCGGCGGCGAAATCCGCCCCTAGCGCCCGGCACTCGGGCTCGCACAAGTAGAGCCG